>JAKAWO010000023.1 GCA_021827255.1 Acidobacteriota bacterium
CGGTCGGCCTCGCGTCGGGTTCGTCGTCCACGGCCACGGTTTCGCCGGGCGGGGTGGCGAGTTACACGCTGAGCGTCTCGCCGCTCGGCGGGTTCAGTCAGGCGATCAATCTGACCTGCGCGGGCGCGCCGTCGCTGGCCACTTGCAGCGTCAATCCAGCCTCGGTCACGCTGAATGGGTCCGCCGCTGCGAACGTCACCGTCTCGGTCACTACCACCGCGTCCACGCTCGCCCCGCCGCGCGGGCCGGCTTCGGGCGGACGGCCGGACCTGCCCTTACTCGTGCTTTGGCTGGCGCTGCTGCTCGCTGCTGTAGCGGCAATCTATAATCGCCGGCTCTTGGCTTCTCCGCGAACCGCGCATCTGAAGTTCCGCGCTACCCGCCTCTACGCGCTGGCGTTGGGCGCGACGCTGCTGTTCGTAATCCTCTCGGCTTCCTGCGGTAGCGGATCGAGCGGGCCGCCGCCCTCGCCCGGCACGCCCGCCGGCGCTTACACGTTGACGGTGACGGGCACTTCCGGCAGCCTGACGCACTCGACCCCCCTGACGCTCACCGTCCAGTAGCGGCGCAGTCTCGGCGTTGTCACTCGGGGCTGGAGGCGGATGCGCGGAGCCGTTCCCCCAGCAGCCGGAGTGGGGACCAGAGATAACGATTACGCTTCAGTTTCGGGGGCGCAAGTGAAGGTCGGCCGGATCACTGCTCTATAGTGACCGCAAAAATTTGAGCATGGCGCCTCGCTGACGGGGCGGCACGCCCTCCGCCCAAAAGACTTGGTTGCCCCGGAGCAAAGCCATCACGTCGCCTTTCGAGGTGACGCCGCCAAAAACACCCTTGGCAGAGGAGCCGTTGGTTTGGAGGTGGGGGTATTTCTTCTTCAGGATGGCCACTTCGTCGTCGAGGAATTCGCTGGCAAGGCTGGACTCCGCCCAGAGTGTCCGCGCGACGATGGCGTACCCGCCAGTCTGACTGTTTTCGTAGAGGAGATAACGATCTCCGAGCCAGCCCGTTGAAACCCTTCTTGCTTCCTCCTGCGAAATAAACTGCCCGACGAGGGTGTAAATGCCCAGAGCGCCGAGCGTGTTTTCCTCCAGCAATGAAAGGCCTTTGGCGTGTTCGAGCGCCTTCGGGTGGGGCAGTTCAACCTTCGGCAGCTCGTCGTGTTGGAAGTAAAGCTGCGGATCAAAAAAATCCTTGGTGGCTTCTGGCGGGGCGCCGAAGGCCGAATTGAGCTTTTTCCACCCTCCTTGATGAAGAGCATCCTGCGCAAATCCCGCCCCTTGGACGTAAGGAAACAGCGCGCCGTAGCGGAAGAAAAAAGGGGCCTTGGAAAATACCGGAAACTGTTCGATCTGTTGCGCCAGCAGCGGGCCAAACAGCGCCCGCAGGGAAAAGAAATTACCCAGTTGCGCGGGCTCAATCATTCGCTGCAACATGGCGGCCGTCGCATAGCCTTCCACCAGCGCCTGGCGCGCCGAGGAGGCGTCGTCGTTCTGGCGCTCGGCGTAGAGAAATTTCTGCAGGCCGAAGTTTTGATCTTGCAGCGCGTGGGTCAGCTCGTGCGCCATCACCATGGGCTGCATGCTCTGCGAAATCCAGCGCGCGATGTACATCGTCTTGGTTTCGGGATCGTAAAAGCCCGCTGCTTGTTCGGTGTAGAAGGAGATCAGAAACTTCTGAAGGTTGAAATCCGGCGGGACCAGCCCGAAGGCTTTGAGCATGGCTTCCTGAATACCGAACTGCCCGGGCGTGTACTGAGAGTGAAGATTGCGCAGCATATATTGATGCGCTTGCGCGCGGCTGACGACCCGGTAGCGCACTGCCGATTTGATCGGCAAGCCGGTAATGCCACTCATCTGTTTGAGAATCTGGTCGGCTTCGGAGACGAGCGTGCTGTCCGGTTTTTCAGCGCCCGATCCTGTTGGCGTAACCGGCGATGGCTGTCCCGCCTGCGACCGGCCTGGCGGCGAAGCCTTGTCGCCGCGCGGCAGCGAGGCGAGCACCATTGCCAGAATCGTCAAACCGATGCGAGCTTTCCATTCGCGCCGCATGCCTTTTGCGATTGTAGCCCCAAACCCTGTTCGCCGGGGCGCGCGACATAAAAGTGGGCGTCAAGCTGCCCGACGACTTCCCAGCGATCCTGCGCTGTTTGACGCGCACGGGTGTGCGAGACTAACATGAAGAAGGCGCGAGTAAGCCGGGTGATCGCTGCTCCGCCCATGCGCCTGCCTTGGGTCCGAAAGGGCATTCGCGCAGGCAAGCCCGGGCGGGGGAGAGGAAAGTCCGAACTCCAAAGGGCAGTGTGCTCGCTAACGGCGAGGGCCGGAGGGGGATTCTCAACCGAGACGTACGCCTCCGGCACGGAAAGTGCCACAGAAAACATACCGCCCGCCTCTGTAGCGGCGCTCTGTGATCGCCGGATTCCCTGATGGGGCGGCCGGCAGTCATAGACCGCCGTTACAGCGGAGGGTAAGGGTGAAAAGGTGCGGCGGCTCGAGCCGCTCAATGTAAGAGCGCACCGCGCGGCGAGCGATCGCCGCGGCACGGTAAACCCCACACGGAGCAAGACCAAATAGGAGAGGAGGGGCGGCCCGCCCCACAAGGCTCTGTAGCGGCGCTCTGTGAGCGCCGAGGCCCGCGTGCGGCTCCGCACGGCGGTCATAGACCGCCGCTACAGGCTGGCAACTCTCGGGTAGGTTGCTTGAGCCCGCCAGCAATGTCGGGCCTAGAGGAATGATCACCCTCCCGGTTCGCCGGGAGACAGAATTCGGCTTACAGGCTGGCTCGCGCCACTTTCTCCCGCCGGTCCTCGCCCGAGGGCGGAGGGCCCTCGGGCCCGCCGCGCGGCTGTCATTCACCGGGCGTAGGGTCGCATCGTGTCCGTTCGGCCACGCCTATTCCACTGTAACGCTCTTGGCCAAATTGCGGGGCTTATCCACGTCGCAGCCGCGCAGCACTGCGCAGTGGTAAGCGAACAGTTGCAACGGCAAAACGGTGAGGAGTGGCGTCAGAATTTCATGGTTGCGGGGAACAAAGATAATGTCGTCGGCCATCGAGCCGAGCTTCGAATTGCCCTCCGTTGTGACCGCCAAGATCTGGCCATCGCGGGCGCGAATTTCCTGAATGTTGGAGACGATCTTCTGGTACGAGGCGTCTTCGGGCGCGAGGGCCATGGTCGGAAATGAAGGATCAATCAGGGCGATGGGGCCGTGCTTCATTTCGCCCGCCGCGTAGGCTTCCGCGTGGATGTAGGCGATTTCCTTCAGCTTGAGCGCGCCCTCGAGCGCGATCGGATACTGGTATTTCCTGCCAATGTAGAGGAAATGCTCGGCGCCAGAGTACTTTTGGGCAAGCTGCCCGATCGCCTCCGACTGTTTCAGCACCTCGCGCATCTGGTCGGGAATGTTTTCGAGTCCGCGCAAGATGGCCGCGCCTTCCTCATAGGAAAGGTCGCGTCCACGTCCCAGCAGCAGCGCCATCAGCGTCAGCAGTGTGACTTGCGACGTAAAGGACTTGGTGGAAGCGACGCCGATTTCCATCCCGGCGTGGCAATAGATTCCGGCATGGGTCTCGCGGGCAATCGAGCTGCCCACCACGTTGACCAATCCGAGCGTCAGCGCCCCTTTGCGCTTGGCCTCGCGCAGCGCCGCCAGCGTGTCCGCCGTTTCGCCGGACTGGCTGATGGCCAGCACCACCGTATTCTGCCGCAGGTTGAGCTTGCGATAACGGAACTCGGAGGCCAGTTCCGTTTCAACCGCCAGATCGGTCAATGCCTCGAAAACGTAGCGCGCGTACAGTCCGGCGTAATAACTGGTTCCACAACTGACGATGATCAAGTGCCGCGCCTGCTTGAGGCGATCCATCACCGCTTCCAGCCCTCCCAGTTTGGCGACCGCCTCCGAATGGTCCAGGCGGCCGCGCAGGGCGTTCTCAATCGCTTCCGGCTGCTCAAAAATTTCCTTGAGCATGAAGTGTGGATAGGCGCCGCGGTCGGCCGCGTCGCGCCCGTAATCTATGGTGGTGGCCGCGCGGCTCACGGCCTGGTTTTGGAGCGTCGTAATCGAAAAATCCCCCGAGCTCAAGGTGGCGACTTCGTTGTCCTCAAGATAGACCACCTGATCGGTATGTTGGGCGAGCGCCGCCACATCGGAGGCGGCCAGCGTTTCGCCATCGCCCACCCCCAGCACGATGGGGCTGCCGCGCCGCGCCATTACAATCTGGCCGGGATGCGCGAGGTGCAGCACCGCAATGCCGAAGGTTCCCGTCACTTCGAGCAGCGCCTTCTGCACCGCGGCCGGCAGGTCTCCCGCGTAGGCGCGCTCGATTAAGTGTGCAAGCACTTCCGTGTCCGTCTCGGAGCGGAAGGTATGGCCCTGCGCGGAAAGTTTCTTCTTGAGCTGCTGATAGTTCTCGATGATGCCGTTGTGGACCACAAACAATTGTGAGGAGCAGTCCGCGTGCGGATGAGCGTTCGCTTCGGTCGGCTTGCCGTGCGTCGCCCAGCGCGTATGGGCGATCCCGGAATGTCCCTCCGGCTGGTCAGCGTCCACCTTCTGTTCGAGCGCCGCCACTTTACCGACCGCCCGCGCCAAGTAAGCCCTGCCGCCGTCCACGATCGCCACGCCGCTCGAGTCGTAACCGCGATACTCGAGCCGCTTCAACCCGTCGAGCAGCACGCCCCGCACCGGCTTCGCGCCCACGTACGCCACAATTCCGCACATAGTTTCCTCGCCAGAACTTCAGTGTACCATGCTTGGCCTTTCCGCCCCTCCGGTCAATACCGGATTTGAGGTTCGGATGATTACGCCGTCGAATTCAGCCGGATCGTCTCATCCGCGCGAAGGCTGAACTCTCGAAGCCGCCCGCTCGGCCACTCGAGCGATACTTTCCGTTGGGACGGTTCCGTGCCCACCAGCCGGACAACCGCGCCGCGCGCGTCCGTGACCACCCTGGCGCGTCCACGAAGCGTGAGCAGCTTTTTCCCGGCCAGGATAAGTTCCGACGAGGTTTCGGACGGCGGCGCCGCGTCCCCGCCACGCGCACGGCCTGCCCCCGCGCCCGCTGCACGCGTCGCTAATTCCGCCATTCCCTGCCGCGTTGGCATCTGGAATTGCGATTCCGTGGCTCCTTCCGGCAAGCGGCAGTTCCATTCGATCTCTCCGCCCGCCTGGCGCGCCCCATAAAGCCGCGAAACGAAATCGGTCAGCAGCAACATGCCCGGCGAATAAGCGTGTCCGGTTGAAAACTGGCCCGTCCACGGATTCACCTGTTGCTCAAAGTGCGGCGAAGCCAGCGTCGCTTTCACCCATTGCCGCATCACGTGGGTCAAATCCGCGCATTTTCCGTAATATTCCACCCAACGCGGGGCGCGCAGAGCCGTCAGCACCTGGCTCGGCCCGCCCCATGAGTCATTCGGCATCGAGTGATCGAAAGCCGGATCGTCCGCCGCCACCGAAGGGAAGGGAAACGGCGTCCAGAACTCGCGCGGGTTCCGGACGTGCCGCCCATAAATCTCCTCGAACAATTTCCGATCCGGCACGTGCTCGCCCAGCGTCACCAGCAATTCCACGCATCGAACGCGCACAAAATGGTTGTCGCGGTCACGGTCGTAAAAGCACGCATCCTCCGGGTCAAAGCACCATTTGAAAATGGCGCGCCGGATGCTTTCAGCTTTCTCTTGCCATTGCTCAGCTTCATTTCGCTTTCCAAGGTGTCGCGCCATCGCCGCCAGCGCCAGCCGCCCCCCGTAAACCGTCGCGGAGAGGTCCGGCGCGAGATACGGGAGCTTGCCAACCTTGGGGCAAACGCGCGCGTCGTCATTCGGGCATTTCCACGGCAGCCCCTTGAAGCGCGCGCTTTTGTCCTCGCCCGTATCGAACCCGCAAAACGCCTCGCACAAGCCCGTGCCGCGCGTGTTGCGATAGCGCATCAACCAATCATCCCAGGCCGAGCCGGCGCAATAGGCTAGCCGCAGAAGACCTTCGTCCTGCAAGTTCTCCGCCAGTTCCAGCGCCGTCGCCGCAATCGGCACCACCGTCTGAATCTGGCTCGATTCCATCCGGTCGAACCGCACGCAGCAAGGCAGGTAGCCGTCGGCCCGCTGCAAATCGAAAAACACGCGATGGTTGCTGACGGCAATGGCGGGATCAAACGGCGCGTAGAGCAGGCCTTCTTGCGGCCCCGATTCCAGCCAAATGCCCGCGTACGTCGCCCCTTCGATCAGCACGTCGCTCGGGCGCAGGAAAACCGGCCGGCGGTTTTTCTTCAATCCCTCCACCGCTGCGTCGTACTTCGCTTGAAGCGGCGCGAAGTCCGTCTGGAACGATGGCGTCGCCTGCTCTCGCCTCGAAGGCGCGTCGCCGCCTGGATACTCCCGGCCGCCCAGACTTCCCTCTAAAACCGGCAGAGCCGCCATTGCCGCTGATTGTCCAAGGAATTCGCGCCGTGTCATCCTCGTGTAGAGACGCCCCGCCGGGCCGTCTTCTCTTTCCGCCGCCTGCGACGTTCGCCGGAACGTCTCTGCAACGCCGGAGTCGGCTGGGGCGGGCAGCTTCGCTCCCGTTGTCGTTTTCATGCTCCGCGTCGCCGGTCCGCGAAGGGTCGCGCTGCTAGGGAATCGCCGCATCGCTCATTGAGCGTTCTTGATGAGCACCACGTCGCTCGATTCCGAGCCGCGCGCGAGCGCCAAGTCGCCCTTGGGCGACCAATCGAAATTGAAAATTTCACCCGAAGTGAATTGCGTCGCCTGTTTCGGCGCGCCGCCCGCAAGCGGCTGCGTCCAAATGTTGGACACGCCATTCACCGTGTTGATGTAGCCGATGGCGCGGCTGTCGGGAGTCCACTGGATGGGCGGCAGCGATGCTCCGGTGGGAACGGAGAACATCTTGACGGCGGGTCCGCCGCTGAACGGGATCACGGCGATTTTCCGCTGACGCGCTTCGGCGACGCATGCGATCCACTTGCCATCGGGCGAGATCGAGGACCGGATGCAGGGCTGGTTCGAAATCTTTTGCTCCGCGCCGCCTTGGATGGGCACGCGCCAAAGCTCAGGCTTTCCCATTGAGAAAGATGTGAAGACGACCCACTTGCCATCCGGCGAACACGAGGGCTCCTCGTCAAAGCTGGCATGCGTCAGGTGAGTGAGGCCTGTACCGTCGCGATTGATCCGCCACAGGTTGACGCCGCCTTGGCGGTCCGAATCGAAGACGATGTAATTGCCCCTTGGGCAGGCGGAAAAATCTTCGTCGTTCGCGCCTTGTGGATTCGACAGGTTTTCCCCGCCCGTTCCGTCCGTGTTCACACTCCAGACGGCAATCGAGCCGCTGTCCGCCGAGGTGTAGAAAATCCGATGGCCGGGTGGCCAGTCCATTATGCCGAGGCCCTCCGTGCCCTGGGCGGTTGAAGTAATCTGGCGGGCTTGGTCGAGTTTGCCCTGGGGCGCAATCCAGAGATTCGAGTCCGTTTGTGACTGAACGACGCTCAGCGTTTTTCCGTTCGCCGTCAATGTCGGCATCGAGTAGGCGTTCAAGTCATGCGTAACCCTGCGCATGGCCCCGGAAGGGTAGGAAACCTGCCAGAGCTGCCGCTGGAATACCTGGCTCTGATTCGCGGCGACGATGATCAGCCCCCTGCCATCCGGCAGCCATGCCAGTGATTCCAGCCAAAGTCCCGTACGCGCTATAACCCGTTGCTTGCCACCGGCGGCGCTCACAGCGATTAGAGAAAAGGAGTAAGCTGCGGCGAATGACTCCGACGGAAGAGCAAGGACCTTGCCGTCCGGAGACCAGGCGGGATAAGGATCAAGAAACTCCTGCGGCCTTTTTCCGGAAGCGATGGCGCGTTGCTCGCTGCCGTCGGCATTGGCCACAAGCAGGGTGGTTTCGCCGGTAGGCGGGTTCCAGCGCACAAAAGCGATTCGCTTTCCGCCGCGCGTGATGGCAACCCTGCCGAGAGCCTCTTGAGCGATCTTCTTCGGATTGCCGCCGAGCGAAGGGATACGATAGATATCCCCGGAGAAAGCGGCAATCGCGCGCGAGTTGTAGTAGATGAAGTTTCCGTCCGGCGTGAAGGTCAGGCCCGAATAATTGACCTGCGCCGTGGGAAGAATCGGAGCATCGCTGCCGGTCGCCGTCTGGCGCAGCCAAATGCTCTGCTGGCCCGGCGCGCCCCGCACGTAGGCGACGTAGCGGCCGTCGGGTGAAATGGCGGCGGATTGCACGTCGCCGAAATTCGTCAGCCGCTCGATTTGCCCAACTCGAAACGTCATCGGCGGCTTGCCCCGAAAGGCGAAAAACCATACGCCCGCCGCGGCTAGGATAATGACAGCCGCGAGCGCCGCGAGCAAAGCGTTCTTGTGCCGTTTGACCAGCGCGGCCACCACCTGCGAATCCGAACTGGGCTGATCGGCGTTCGGTAGCGGCGATGTTCCCGCCGCTGACGTAGCGGCGCCCTTCAGGTCGCCACCTGGCGGGGCAAAGCCCGCCGCTCCAACACGCCCCGAACTCGCGTCGCGCTTCAGGCGCTTCAGGTCGCCGCGCATTTCGGCCGCCGTCTGATAGCGCAGGTCGCGGTCTTTTTCGAGCGCCTTCAAAATGATTTCGTCGAGCTTGGGCGGCAATTCGGGATTCAGTTGCGAGGGCGGGGCGGGGTTTTCCTTGAGAATCTGCGTGAAGATGACCGCCGTGGTCGCTCCCGAAAACGCTGGCCGGCCCGTGGCCATCTCGTACAACACCGCCCCAAAGCTGAACAGGTCGGCGCGCGCGTCTAGCGCGTCGCCGCGCGCTTGCTCCGGACTCATGTAGGCGACCGTGCCCATCACCTGGCCCGGACTGGTCAGGTGCTGGCGGTCAATCGTCGCCGTGGGCGCGTCCTGCTGGAGCGCCACTCGCTGCGCGGCGGCTTCATCGGAGAGCAACGACCGGCGGTCATAGACCGCCGCGACCGAAGGCGGCGCGGTCAGCTTCGCCAATCCGAAATCCAAAATCTTGGCTTGCCCGCGCGGGGTGATGAAAATGTTCGCCGGCTTGATGTCGCGATGCACGATGCTTTTGGAGTGCGCGGCATCGAGCGCGTCGGCGATCTGAAGGGCGTAGTCGAGCGCCTGCTCAAGCGGTAGCGCCGGTCTATGACCGGCGATTCGGGGATCATAGACCGCCGCTACAGAAAGCCGTTGCTTCAGCGTCTCGCCCTCGAGCAGCTCCATGGCGATGAAGGGCCGGCCGTCGTGCTCGCCGACGTCGTAAATCGTGCAGATGTTGGGATGATTCAGGGCGGAAGCCGCCTGCGCCTCGCGCTCGAAGCGCTCCATCGCCACCGGGTCGGGCGTCGCGGCGACCTTCAGGTCGTGACGTGGCGGACTAAAGTCCACCGCTACTGAAAGGAATTTCAGCGCCACCAGGCGCTTCAGGCGCGTGTCCTCGGCCTTATAAACCTCGCCCATCCCGCCCGCGCCCAGCTTTTCGAGAATCCGATAGTGCGAAACGCTCTCCCCTAGCATGGCTTCCCCTCGCCCGCCTGCGGGAGGGCGTCAGGGGTGCGGCCCGCCAGCGCCCGCCCGGCCACTGCGATCGCCGGCGATTCAAGAAAACTTCCCGCTGCCGCGTCGCTCGCCAAAAGCGATTCCACTTCGCGGCGCAAATCGTCGTCCGCGCCGCAGGCTCCCTTTAGAAACGCCGCCCGCCCGCTGCCCTCGAGTTCCAGCGCCGCATGGTACAACCGCTCGATCTGCCGCCAGCGCTCAGGAGTCACGATCCATCCCCGAATGCGGGCAGAAGCCCAGTGCTAGGGCCCCTGCGCCGAGCGACGAACGGATTACATACAGGCCGAATTTACTCCCTGTGAATGTCCCCATCCGAGATGCCCTGATTATACTCGCGTTCGGATGGTTGCCAACCGTGAAAAGCTTACGACAGCGCTCCCCAGAAAGCGTCGGAGGCGCAGCCCGGCGGGTGAAACAAAGAGTCTCGATGAGTCGCGGGTGGACACCTTCCGGCGTCCGATGATACGCTGCACAGCAGGCGGCGAAGAGGCATGCCCTTTTGCGGGCCTGTAGCTCAGATGGATAGAGCAACGGTTTCCTAAACCGTGGGTCGGGAGTTCGAATCTCCCCAGGCCTACCAACTTCTGGTTCGTTAGGGTCGAGTTGCACGAGATCGCGGCCAGCGTAAAGCTGCGCGAGGCGCATAGCCTGCACTTTGTGCATGGGACGAACCTATTGCGACGGCAGCGCCTCGACCCGCCACATAGCTTCCGTTGGATTTCGTACACAGAATTAGCGCAGGCTTTCGCACTCGGACGCGTCTAAATTGAAACCTTGTGCTTCAGATTGACCTGCTTAATCGCGCCGAGTTGTTTCGTCGCCTTGGCTATCTCGCCCCTCAGATAGAGGTGGGGCCGCGCCATTGGCCTGTGGAGTGCGGTGGCGGACAAAAAATGTCAATATGCCTGTTTTTGTCACCGCACTTTTGATTTGGAGCCGCTATCGCCGTTGGTAGGGGGCTTCGGGATATCCGGCTAAGTTATGTATTGTCAGCTAGATAGATATTTGTCTGGTCAGGGAGCCAGTCCTTTAGCTTTGGCACAGGAAGTGCGATCCAGCGGCTGGTTTGAGATTGCCAGCATGGGGTGGAAAATGATGAACAAACAGGATCGTGGATTCACGCTGATTGAGTTGCTGATTGTGATCGCGATTATCCTGGTTATTGCAGCGATTGCCATTCCAAACCTGTTGCGCTCGCGCATCGCGGCGAATCAGGCTTCTGCGGTCAGTTCCCTGCGAACGCTCAACACGGCAGAGGTGACTTACGCCACCACTTACAATGTGGGTTACAGCGCGCAGCTCTCCTATCTTGGCCCTCCTTCGCCCGCTGGGGCTGCGGTCAACTCGACGGGGGCCGGCATCGTGGACAGCGTGCTTGCCGGAACCTCCAACACATCTGAAAAGAGCGGCTACCAGTTTACTTATTCTCCCGGCACGATCGCGGATGGAAAGGTCATGAACTTTGGCATTCGCGCTGACCCGGTCAGCCGGGGGATCACCGGACAGAACTCGTACTACGTTGACGAATCTGGGGTGATTCGGCAGAACGCGAGCGGCGCTCAGGCAACCGCGGCCGATTCGCCGTTGGCCGGTTAGACCGAACGCCGCTAGCCTACCTTTCGTTTCAGGCTTGACTCATTATCAAGAACTGACGCGCGCCTTGGGTTGAAGGCCCGCCCGGCATGTTTCTGCAAGAAGGGAAAATGCTGTCAACTGACACCCCCTCTGGGCTGAGCGAATCGGATCAGTGCATTCGTCTTCAGGGTCTCTAATTTTGGAGAATGGTGCTACCAGGGCGCTGGCCTTTTGTGATAAATTTTGAATTCAAGTTTGTTCTTCCTTTGACCTTGGCGCTCGCGGCGGCCTTCCATCTGATGAGGGTCGCAAAATATAGTGAGAGCGTTGTTTTCTAGCGCGGCTTGGCTGGCGCCGAGGGAGAATGTATGGTCATCGGTGTTCCCAAAGAAAGCTTTCCGGGCGAGCGGCGAGTGGCGCTGACCCCGCTGGCAATGCCGGCCCTCAGGAAGGCAGGATTCACGGTGACCGTCGAGGCTGGCGCGGGCGTCGCTGCGGGCTATGCGGACGCCGATTACGAGTCGAAAGGCGCCAAGATCGCTGCGAGCCGTAAAGAGGTTTTTTCCAACGGTGACATCATCACCCAAGTCCTTTGCTACGGCTCGAACGACCGAACCGGCCAGGACGACTTGGCTCTAATGCGCCCCGGCCAAGTGCTGATGGGCTTCCTGCGGCCGCTCGGCGCGGTCGAAACCGTCCGCCAGATCGCCGCCACCGGGGTCACGTCGTTCTCTTTCGAGTTGATGCCTCGAATTACTCGAGCGCAGAGCATGGATGCGCTTTCGACCATGGGGACCATCTGCGGTTACAAGGCCGTGCTGCTGGCCGCCAACACGCTTCCGAAGCTCTTTCCTATGATGACCACGGCGGCGGGCACCGTCACGCCAGCTCGGGTTCTGATTATGGGCGCCGGGGTGGCGGGCTTGCAGGCCATCGCCACCGCGCGGCGGCTGGGCGCGGTAGCAACCGCTTACGATCTTCGTCCCGCCGTGAAGGAGCAAGTCCAAAGCCTGGGCGGGCGTTTTTTGGAGCTTCCTTTGGAAGCCAAGGATGCTCAGGACGCGGGGGGTTACGCCAAGGCGCAAGACGACACTTTCTACCAGAAGCAGCGCGAGCTGCTGGGCCGCGCGGTGGGGGAGAGCGATGCGGTGATCACGGCGGCGGTTGTGCCGGGCCGCAAGTCGCCCGTGCTGGTGACGCGCGAGATGGTCGAGCGCATGGCGCTGGGGTCGGTGATTGTGGATCTGGCAGCGGAGCGAGGCGGCAATTGCGAGCTGACGCGGGCCGGGGAGGTGACGGTCGAGCACGGCGTGACGATCATCGGCCAAATCAACTTGGCGAGCACGGTGCCCTATCACGCCAGCCAGATGTACGCGCGCAACCTGACCGCCTTTCTGTTGCACTTGTTCAAGAACGGCGGGGCCGAACTCGATCTGACGGATGAAATCACCCGCGAGACCCTGGTGACCCGGGGCGGCGAGATCGTCCAACCGCGGGTGCGCGAGTTCTTCAAGTTGCCCGCGCTGCCCGCCAAAGGGGCCGAGGGCGCTTGATCGCCGACCCGCGGCGAGGGGAGTGAGCGGCGGCGCGGCCGGCGCCTGCGTCCGCGAAGGAGGGAAGAGTGCCAACCCATTTCATCTCGAGCATATATGTTTTTGTGCTGGCGGGCTTCATCGGGTTTGAAGTCATCAAGCAGGTTTCCCGGCTGCTCCACACGCCGCTGATGGCGTTGACGAACGCGCTCGACGCCGTCGTCGTGGTCGCCGCCATCATCATCGCCGGACGGGCGGAAACCCCGCTTTCCGCCGTACTGGGTATCATCGCCGTCGTCGCTTCCTTCAGCAACATGGTGGGCGGTTTCCTGATCACGGACCGAATGCTGCGCATGTTCAAGTTGAGCAAGCAGAAAAAATCATGAACCCGCTGCCTCTTAGCACGCTGATAGATTTTGCCTATCTGATCGCCATCGTGCTGTTTATTCTGGCGCTCCGCTGGCTGAGTTCGCCGGCAACGGCGCGGCGCGGCGTCCTGGCGGGGGAAATCGGCGCGGCGCTGGCGGTGGTCGCGACGTTCGCCAATCCGGAAGTTGTCACCTACAAGTGGATTTTAATTGCGCTGCTGGCTGGGGCGATCATCGGAATCCCACTGGGTTTGGTTCCGATGACCGCGGTGCCGCAACGGACGGCCTTGAGCCACGCGTTCGGCGCGCTGTCCGCCGCTCTCATCGGCATCGCGGAGTATTACGTTCGGGCGCCGCACGTCACCAAATTTGGGATGACCGAAATCTCCATGGAAGTCATCATCGGAGGGCTGAGCTTTACGGGCAGTCTGATCGCCGCCGGCAAGCTGCAGGAGATTTTGCCCCAGCGCCCCATCACTTACCGCGGGCAGAACATCGTCAGCCTGTCCGTGCTGGGTGCAGCCGTCCTCCTGGCCCTCCTCCTCATCTTTCATCCGGGCTACACGGAACTTTTCCCCGTGATGGTCGCTGTCTCCCTGCTGTTTGGCGTCATGCTGGTCACCCCGATCGGCGGGGCGGACATGCCCACCGTCATTTCGTTGCTGAATTCCTACGTTGGGCTGTCGGCGGCCTTGCTGGGGTTTGTGCTCAACAACAAAGTGCTGATCGTGGCTGGGGCGCTGGACGGTTCCTCGGGCTTCATCCTGTCCGTCATTATGTGCAAGGCGATGAACCGCTCCTTCATTAACGTCATGTTTGGGGCGTTTGGGCAGGTGCAAGCCTCCGCCGAGACGGCTCAGGAAACTCGGCCGGTCCACTCGGCGACCGCCGAAGACGCCGCCGCGATTCTTGGCGCGGCCAGTTCCGTCATCATTGCGCCGGGTTACGGAATGGCCGTCGCTCAGGCCCAGCACAAAGTGCGCGAGCTTTTTGATGTTCTGACCAAGCGCGGCGTAGAGGTGAAATTCGCCATCCACCCGGTCGCTGGCCGGATGCCCGGCCACATGAACGTCCTGCTGGCCGAAGCGGATATTCCTTATGACAAGCTGCTCGACATGGAGGCTGCGAACTCGGAGTTCTCGCAAGCCGACGTGGCGCTGGTCATCGGCGCCAATGACGTAACCAACCCGGCGGCGCGCACCGAGCGGGGCAGCCCGATCTACGGCATGCCGATCCTCGACGTGGACAAGGCCCGCACCGTCATGGTCATCAAGCGCAGCCTGAACCCAGGCTTTGCCGGGATTGACAATCCCCTTTACTACCTCGATAAAACTCTGATGCTGTTCGGCGACGCCAAGACCTTTGTTGGAGATATCGTCCACGAATTGGCGGGCGGGAACGCCTCCTGATGACGAGCATTGACGGCTCGCGCCGGGCAGTTTAGATTGAAAGAGCGCTTGGGGAGAGCGAAGAGGGGTTTCGGCCCCGGCAAGTGGCGCCGCCTCCAGGGGCACGGTCGCGACGGGAGGCCGCCGGCATCCTCCGGAAGCCGGAAAGGCGAAGAAAGGAATTTACATCCGTGGCGGTTCCCAAGATTCAACTCGGCCAGCTTTGGCGTCTGGATGAGACGGGCGACAACTGGCTCGTCACCAAGGGTTATTCCGAGGCGTTTACCTCTTACGCCGTCCTCCGCAAAGTCGGCGGCACCGCCGCCGACATCCGCCGAGTGAAAGTGGAAAGAACTGCCGAGGGCGTCAAGCTGCCGGGGTTCACGTTCACACAGGAATCCGAAACCTTCTGAACGTCACGCCGGGCGTCTCAGTCTGCGGGAGCGCGCGGCGCTTACCGGCCAGTTCTCGACTCGGCTGCTCCATGCTGACCTTTGTTCTCGAATCGGTCGGACGTTTCATCATCCTTGTCATCTCCCGCGCCGGCTACGGCGGCGTGCTCTTGCTGATGGCGGTCGAGTCCGCGTGCATCCCTTTGCCCTCTGAAGTGATTATGCCGTTTGCGGGCTACCTGGCGTTCCTGGGGCGATTCACTGTGGCGAAGGCGGCCCTGGCGGGCACGCTGGGCAGCAACGTGGGCTCGATGGTCGCTTATTACATCGGCGCGTTCGGGGGCCGTCCCTTTGTAGAACGCTACGGCCGTTACGTCCTGCTCAGCCGGCACGATCTCGACCTCGCCGACCGGTGGTTTGCCCGTTATGGGGATTGGGCTGTGGGTTTCGGCCGCGTTCTGCCCGTGGTGCGAACCTTTATCGCCCTGCCGGCCGGCGTAGCCCGCATGAACCTTGTCCGTTTCAACATCTACACCTTCCTCGGCTCGTTGCCTTGGTGCTGGGCGCTCGCATGGGCTGGCTATAAGCTCGGCCAGCGGTGGACGGTCCTGAGATCCTATTTCCATGGCGTGGATGACGGCATGGCGGCGATCCTGCTGCTGGCGGTCGCCGGATTCATTTGGAGCCATTGGAAAAATCGCCTGCCCGCTGCCTGAGCGGCCGTCGTCGCCAGGACAAATCGCGCTGCCCGCCCGGACCGGCCGCGCTATAATGGCCGCGCCCGGCGCAGAACCCCGAGCCCCTTTCGATTGACCAGGGAACTTTTGAAGACGGCCGCTGGGTTTTTCGCCGGCGATTAAACGGCGACGAGAGACACATTTTCCTTCCTCCCCGTCGCGGCCGCATTCTGGCAGTGCGGCTCACCCGATAAGGTTCAGGTTGCTGCAGCGGGATTCTTCCGCGATGACTTGAAAGCCGAAGCCTCCATCTCAGATGGAGCGAACCGGCATTTTCACGATGTCTTCGACCCCGGCGACTTCTGTGGTGACGAAGGGCTCTCCGTAGCGGGCGCCAATCATCAATCCAAAATGGCGCGCCAGCGATGCGACGCGCTCCCGCAAGTCCTCACGGGCAGGGAAAAGGTTTTGCATGTCCTTGCGGTCGGAAAACTGCGAAGAGTAGGCGAGAACGGCCTTGAGCTTTTTTTCAAACTGGGCGGTGATGTCCACGACGAAGGTGGGGCGAAGGGAGGGAACGTAGAGCGTAGAGTAGATGATCTTGCGCGGGCGATGCGGCCTGCCTTCCAGCGCCAGGCGCGCGAGGCCTGCGTAAAAACACGCCTCGTAACCGATCTTCCCGGCGGCGTAGTGGTCCGGGTGTCGGCCTTCCCAGTAAGGAAGAATCACGGTCCGCGGTCGAAGCTCGCGAATCTTTTGCGCGATTTTCAGCTTATAGTCGCGCCGGTCCTCGATCCCCGCGTCCGGCAGGAGAAGGTTTTCGCGATGCGCCAGGCCCATGATTTTCGCCGCCTTTGCCGCTTCCAGCTCGCGCAAGCCGGCGTTACCGCGCGTGCCCGATTCGCCCGCCGTCAAATCGAGCAAACCCACGCGATAGCCTGCCTCCACCGTCTTGATGACCGTCCCGCCACAGGTGAGCTCGGTATCGTCGGGGTGGGCGGCAATCGAAAGCACGTCAAGATCGAGGCTCACGCGGCATCCTCTCAGTTTGCGCCAAGCGCCTCAGAAATTCAGACTCCTCCAGATGGAACGTAAACGCCTTCTCGCCATTGATGAAGACGACGGGAATCTCCGCGCGGAACTGCTCGAAAGCCTTTGCGTCTTCGAGGATATTGACTTCACGCACCGAGAAGTTGTGCCGCCGGGCCAGGAGGCGAAGCTGTTCCTTGACCCTATCGCACAAGCAGCAGCCGGGCTTCGAATAGATCAGAACTTCCGCCGTCATGACGCTGGGTAATGCTCTGCTCCCCTCGTTATCTTACAATCGGATTTGTCGCGCGGCCAGGACGAAATCACGAAATCCTCTAAGCGCCTACCCAATCCTTTCGCGGTGTGGTATCAATCGAGGGGCTATGGAACACCCGCTGGAGGGACAGGTCGCGCTGGTCACGGGCGCGGGGC
>JAKAWO010000024.1 GCA_021827255.1 Acidobacteriota bacterium
CGATGCCGGAGTTCACTCCCCAAGCCTTAACGGACGCCTCCGACCTGCTCAACGCTTTTGTGCCGCTCCCGAACAGCGGGGTGGATACTTACGTTCACTCCGGGCCGTTCAATACCAACTGGGATCAGGAATTGATTCGCGTGGATCAGAACATCAGCGATAAAACCACCATGTTTGTCAGTTACTTGCGGGAAGGAGAGAATGTCCTTTATCCCACCGGCAACGGCGGCGGCGATACTTACGACACCTTGATGGACGCCAACCCCGGAAACGCCACGCATGTGGACATCCATCTCTCGCACATGTTTTCACCGACGCTGGTGAACAGTGCGGACGCCGGCGTGCTTTACAGTTGGGATAAGGAATATGAAGTGCTCGGCGCGAATTCGGTAGCTCACTCCTTCGACCGCCCCTCGAATTTTGTCATGAATCACCTGTTCACCTCCAACAACGGCAATCCATTTTTGCCGGCGGTTGAAGTGGATAATAACGGTGTGCCGTTTCAGTTTGTGATGGACACAGGGCCCACGCCGCTCGAAAGGGGCACCCAGGAGGCTTCCGTCTCCGACAATCTCAGTTGGGTGCATGGCCGACAGACGTTCAATTTCGGCTTTTACCTGCTGAAGTATCAAAAGAACGAGCCGCTGGAAACAGCCGCCAATACCAACGGATACCTACTGTTTGGGGGCTCTGGCACGCTAACCACACTCAATCCGTTAGCGGACATGTTGTTGGGTAAAATTGACAAATACACCGAGGCCGAGGTTCAGAGCTTCAAAACCGGAACGGCGACGGTGGTCGGGGGTTACGGGCGTGGTTACTGGCGGGAGACCGATTTCGAGCCCTACATTCAGGACGACTGGAGGGTCAGCCACAAGCTGACGCTCAATTTGGGCCTCCGCTATACGTACATCGTCCCTCAACACGACATCCAGCACCCCTCCGTGGATGACACCTTTATCCCCAGCGAGTACAATCCCGCGCTTCAAGCCCAACTCGACAGCAATGACAACCTGATTCCCGGTAGCGGGTTTAACTACACAGAATACGGGAACGGTTTGGTGAATTGCGGCCGCAATGCCGTGCCAGAGGGATGCAGCAGCTTCAGCCAGGCGAATCTGGGTCCGCGCTTTGGCTTTGCCTACGATCCGACGGGGAGCGGAAAAACGGTCATTCGGGGCGGCTATGGCCTGTACTACAGCTTGTCCAGTGAGAGCGGCGCCGAAGGCATGGGTGGCAACGCGCCGTCAGCGTTGAGTCCGTCCGGCTTTAATCTCCCTGGATACAATAGCATTGTGGCGGGCGCGCTGCCACCTTACAGCGCGTTTCTCTTCATCCCGCTTCATCAGAAGCTGCCCAGCATGCAGCAGTGGAGTTTGGGCGTTCAGCACATGTTTCGGGGCAGCAATCTGCTGACGCTCACTTACGTCGGATCGGTCGGCCATCACCTCACATCCATTTACAACTTCAACCGAGTTCCGATTGGCGTTGGCACCGAGAATGCCCCCGGCTTGGCCGGGCTTTCTCCGTATTGCGACGCGGCGGGCAATTGCGACGTTCAGCAGGTGCTGATCAACCAAGCCGCGCCGCCTGACTATTTCGTGCCGTACCGAGGGTACACCTCCATGGCTTACAACCCGCTGGCCGCCAACAGCAACTACAACGCGCTCCAGGCGGAGTTTCGCCACGCCTTTGGGCACGGCCTGATGTTCCAAGCCGCCTACACGTGGGCGCACGCGCTGGACAGCACTTCAGGTGATGGCGCGGAGTCGGGAACTGGCGATCCGAATCTAGAGCGTTGGTACGCAGATTCGCGGTTCAATCGGGCGCAGATGCTGATAATGAACTACGTCTATAACTTGCCGTTCTTCGCTCATGCATCGAACGCCATCACGCGCCAGGCGCTGGGCGGCTGGATCGTCAGCGGCATTACGACCTTTTACTCCGGCATCCCCATCAGCACGTTTGGGGCTTGCGGCATTAACGGCTTCAGTAATGGCCTGGGTGAAGGAATGCAGTGCAACACGGTGGGCGCGCTCAAGCCGGACAAGACCGTTTTCAACGATCCTCAGTTTGGGCCGACCGAAATGTGGTTCAACCCGAACGTGATGACCCAGCCCACGCTCGCCCAGCTTTCCGCCAACAACGAGCCGGGGATGTTCGGCTACCTGGGGCGAAATGCTCTGACGGGGCCGGGGCGCGCCGACTGGGACTTGTCCTTGCTCAAGAATTTCAGCCTGCCGTGGCTGGGCAACGAGCGCTCCACGCTACAGTTCCGATTGGAAGCCTTCAATGCCTTCAACACGCCGCAGTGGAGCGGCATCAACTTCACGTGCGCTGGGTCCAACGCCGATGGTTCGCCAGCCTTCGGAAGCCCTTGCGGGGGCGCGAATAATTTGGGGAACGGGGAAGTCAACAGCACGTTCCCGCCCCGCGAAGTCGAAATCGCGGCGAAGTTGATCTTTTAAGCTTAGTGACGGCGCCATGCGGTGGCGCCTCACCGTGAACCTTACGTGTCAGGCGCGATCCGCGTCGGGTTTTGGGGCCTGGCTTTGTTCATTCTTGACCGCAGCAACCGCGGGTCCCAGCGTACTTTTAGATCGGAGCCAGACAGAAGCCGGAGTTCGGTCCGCGGCAGAGCCCTTGTTGTTTTTCCCAACCTCAATGGCAAAGGGAGGATAGGATGAAGGAACGGCTCATGGGTTTGATCCTGACAGGGCTGTGGCCGGCCCTCGCTTTCGGCGCTGGCAATAATCTTCTCCGACTCGTGCAAAGGTTTCCCATGCCGGGCGTGCATGGCAAATTCGACCATCTGGCCGTGGATTTGGCGGGGCATCGCCTGTTCGTCGCCGCGGAGGACCAACCCGCCATCGAGGTGCTGGATCTTCAGACGGGCAATCGGCTGGCGGAGATTCGCGCCGTGGGTAAACCGCACGCCATTTTCTTTATGCCGCGCCGCGATTGGCTGTTCGTCACCGACGGTCGGGCCGGAGAATGCAAGATATTTGATGGACGGACCTACCGCCTGATCAAGGCGATCAAACTGCAAGTGGATTCGGACTCCGGATACTACGACGCGGCAAGCCATCGCCTTTTTGTGGTGAACGGGGGTAGTGACGCTGGTAAGCCTTATTCCTTCATTAGCATCATCAACACCGAAGCCAGCGCCGATGTGAAAAATATCGAAGTCCCCGACAACGGTCCCGAGGCCGTGCGGCTGGGCGGCAGCGGCCGCCTCTATGTGAACCTAAACGGCGATAATCAGGTGGGCGTTCTTGACCTTGCCAGTGGCCGCTTGCTGGCCCAATGGGGCTTGGGCGGCGCCAAGGACAATGTGCCCATGGATATTGATCGTGCGGATCACCGCTTGTTTGTCGTGACCCGAAAGCCGCCGAAGCTGCTCGTCTATGACACCCGAACTGGGAAAATCGTCGCCAGCCTGGCCTCCGACCGCGAGGCGGACGACATGATCTATGATGCGGAGGACAAGCTGATTCTCGTATCGTGTGGCCAGGGCTTCGTTTATGCTTATCGGCAGCTTGGCCCGAACCAGTACGCGCTGGCTGCCAAAGTGCCCTCCGGACCCGCCGCGAAGACTTCCGTTTTCGTTCCCTCCCTCCACCGGCTGTACGTGGCAGCGGCGGCAAGAGGCAGCGAGCCGGCGCGCATACTTGTTTATCGCGTGCAATGAGGATGCATCGAATGGCAGGCAATCGGCTGGCGGAAGTGGAAGCCTCGGCGGCATCTACAATCCGCCTCGGGCAAAGTCGAAAACGTTGGGTTTCGATTCCCACGCCGCCGGAGGCTTGATAAAAGGAGGAGAACTGAGAATGATAGGCAATCGTCGCAAGGCAAAGATTAAGTTTGGCCGAATGTCGGCCGCGATGTTGTCTCCCTTTCTTTTGCTTTTCGGCTGCGTGACGATGGGCGCCTCCAGCTCATCGCTGGACACGCCTTCCCAGGCGCAATTCGTTGCCAATCTGCGGGCGCACATCCGGCACGTATTTGTCATTTATCAGGAGAATCGCTCGTTCGATTTCTATTTCGGCGATTTTCCGGGAGCGGACAATCTGACGACGGCCGAAGCTCGCCAGCACGGATTTCGTCAGTGGGACCCGATCGGCCATACCTGGGTCACGCCATTTTTCCTCCTAACCCCCGACGTGGCGAGCCCCAACCACTCGCGCCCGTCGCTGATCGCCAAATCGGACCACGGCCGCATGGATCGCTTCGTCGCGGCAGAGGAGCTGGGCTTGAAGCAGCACGGACGGAGGGCGCAATACGCCCGCCAGATGGGCCTGTTGACCATGGCCTTCGAGGACTGCCACACCGTCCCCTTTCTTTGGCTCTATGCCCACCGTTTTGCGCTTTACGACCACATCTTTGAAGGGATGTACGGCCCTTCGACTCCCGGCAATATTGACTTGATCGCCGCCCAGACCGGACAAACGCAGTGGGCGCGGAATCCTCACGAAGCGGTTGGCCCGGACGACAAAGGCGTCGGCGAACCGATCGTGAACGACCACAATCCGCCTTGGGGTCCCTATGCGAGCGGCCATGCGCCGCGCCATCCTGCCCTCGATCAAACCTATGCGACGCTACTCCTGACGCTGCTCGGTCAGAAGGCCACGGAAGCCAAAAAGGACAATGCCGGGGTCAAACAGGACATCACCGAATTGGCCAAGCTCGACCGCCGCGCCATCCCTTGGGGCTGGTATCAGCAAGGCTTTGGGAACGGAGAAGGCAACTACCATCCCGGTTATATCCCGCACCACAATGCGCCGCAATACTTTGGATACATTCGTCTGAACGCGCCGGTTTGGAGGGGAGTGCATGGCTTGAGCGATTTCAAGTCCGTCATCAATGAGCGCCGCTTGCCACCGCGCAGCGTGGATTTCATTAAGGGCGGCCACGGAAATCCCTTTGGCTGGAAACCGACGAACCGGAGTCCACGGGTGCAAGCTCATTACGCCGGAGATGACGATCACCCGGCGGATTCCGACTCCCAAATCGCCGAGTCGTTTGTGGCTAAGTACGTCAACCTGATCGCGCACAGCCCCTACTGGGGCAGTTCAGTTATCATCATCCTGTGGGATGATCCAGGCGGCTTTTACGATCACGTTCCGCCGCCACAATACGAGCCTTGTCCCGATGGCCATCCTTGCGGCGATGGCCCCAGGATCCCGCTGATTCTCATTTCGCCCTACGCGAAGTCGGGGGCTATCGTTTCCGCTCCGGGCGACCACGCCTCCTTTGCCAAATTCCTCGACATTCTCTTTGGACTTCCGCCGCTCGCCTCCTTGCCGGATGAAAAGCCGTATCTTCCCGAAGGCCCGCGGGACACCAACGCGCATCTGACGAATTTGCTGGGAGGATTCGATCCCGCGCGGCTGGCGGGCGCCAAGCCGCCCATTCCGGCTTGGGAGGCTGAAATTCACGACTCCATCGTGAACCATTTTCCTCCAGCCATGACCTGCAAAGAGACCGGCGTAACTCCCGTCCGTGTTCCCGGCGCGTCGCTCACGCCGCCAACAGGGTTTAATCCGCGGCCGGAGAAGCAGCCTGCGCATCACGCCACGGCTCCAGGCGGCAAAGGTAAACGCTAGGGCAAGCTTGTTCCGCAAACGCGGGGCAGAGCCAAGGGCGGCAAGGCTGAGATAGGGACCAAAGGGCAAACGAAAGGATTCGCTGAGGGCGGCGGGGTGGATTGCGACCGCCCGATGAAATGCGGCTGAATCAGGAAGGCGACGATACTCTTGAGAACATCCACATCCAAGGCGGTCTTGACGGACAGCCAGTTTTGGGTTCCGGTGGTGGTGCTGGCGCTTGGAATAGTGCTGCTGGTTTATCTTCACTGAGGCGAAAACGATCTGTCAACATCATTGAAAGCGCGTTCTGCCAATACGGCTCGCTCGTTGCACGGGCTGGGGGTACTGTGCGGTTTGGCGGCAGCCACTTGGCTAGCTGGCGCCGAGGCGCCAACCAAATTGGTGACCATTGGCCTTTCGCCCTTCCTGATTTCCCTCGCCATGGTGGCCGGCGTATTCGTGGCCCGCTGGACGTTGCCGACCATCCTCAAAGGGACGGACTACGTCTTCACCGACCTTCGCCAGAAATCCTATTTGATGATTTGGGCGGTCTTGGCAGGCTCGCTCTGGGCGGTGGGCAACACGCTAACGGTTTTTGCGGTCCGCGACGTAGGCCTTTCCATTGCCTTTCCGCTCTGGAACGTCAACAGCCTGGTTGGTGTATTTTGGGGTTGGTTTTTCTTCCGTGAGCTCCGAGGCGCCGGGCCGGGCACCGCCGTGAAGGTAGTCGGCGGGGCGCTCGCCATTCTGGGGGGAGCGGTTGTGCTGGCCTACGCTTCTTCCCACGAGGTTTCCGCCTCGCCCCATCGCGCCCTTTCGGGAATCGCGGCCGCGGTGGGCGCTGGACTGATGTTCGGCACCATGTACATTCCCTACCGCAAAGCCTACCTGAGCGGCATGAATCCCATCTCGTTCGTCACCATTTTCACTGTGGGCGAGGTGATCACGATGTCGGCGTTGGCGGTCGCCTTCAGCGGCGGGGTTGAACCCATTATCGCCCAACTCCGGCAGGCTCGGCCCGCTCTATTTTGGCTCTTCCTGGGCGGATTCTGCTGGGTCGTCGGCGATCTTTTCCAGAACTATGCCGCCAAGTACATCGGGATCGGACGCGGGGTTCCCCTCTCCAATACGAACCAGCTCTGGGGGCTGGCCTGGGGAGCGTTGGTGTTCAGTGAATTTGCGGGACACGGAAGGGTGACGCTGGACATGGTGGTGGCGGGCTCGGTGGCCATGATTCTGGGGGCCATAGCCATCAGCAGCGCGGCGGCCCCCCAGGGAGAACAAGTTTCCACCCAACAGGCCATCGTGCGCGAGTGTGACCGGTACGGGCTCAATCTTGAAAACGCCCAGGCGTCGCAACGCGGCGAAGACGTCTTGGCCCTTGAAGCTCCTTCCCACCGCTGGTGGGACGCCCTCATCATCGCCGCCGCCATCGGGGCTTTCCTTTGGCTGGGATGGGGGGCCAAGGTACCCGCCCTCCATCTTAACCCGGGCTGGATGCTAGCCCTCGTGCTGGTTATGCTGGCCTTTCTCGTCGGCTGTGGCTGGGTGCTGTGGAAGCGGACAAGATTTTCGTAGGGGTTTCTGGCGCCGCGCTGGAAACCGTTGGAGAACACGTCCCAATGTGCTATGCTGTGCATGTCACCTAAGCGGTTAGTCTTTTGAGCGAATTCGGGAGGCGCGGAGATGCCAAAGCTGGGCGTGGCGGTGGTCGGGGTCGGAATGCTCGGCCGGCGTCACGCTGAAAATCTGCGTCGCCAGGTCGCGGACGCGCAACTCGTCGCTGTCTGCGATGCGAGCCGCCAGCGCGCCCTCGAGGTCGCCGCCGAACTGGAGCTTGACTCTGCCACTGATCGTCTCGCGGAGGTTCTGGACCGCAAGGATGTTCAGGCGGTGGTCATAGCCACGCCTTCCAAGTTTCACGCCGACCAGACGGAGGCTGCCGCCCGCGCCGGCAAGCACATTTTTTGCGAGAAGCCCTTGGCGTTGACCCTCGCCCAAGCCGACGCTGCCTTGGCAGCGGTCCGCGCCGCTGGCGTGCAGCTCCAGATAGGATTTATGCGCCGCTACGACCCCGGCTATGCCGCCGCCCAACAGCGGATTCAAGCCGGAGAAATCGGCGACCCGGTTATATTCAAATCAGTTGGCCGTGATCGGCAGCCGCCTCCGGTCAGCTTTTTCGAGGGCGGCGTGAACGGCACGCTGTTCAGCGACGCGGCCATTCACGACTTTGACTTGGCGCGCTGGATGATGAACGACGAGGTCGCGTCCGTCCACGCCTACGCGGGCGTGCTGGCGTGCCCCGAGCTCGCTGGCTTCGACGACGTGGATGCCGCCTTGGTGAATCTCCGATTCGCTCGCGGCGGGATCGGCAACATCGAGGCGTTTCGCAAATCGAACTACGGTTACGACATTCGCACCGAGATTTTGGGCACCCAAGGCGCCGTGCAAGTAGGACACCTCTATCATACTCCGTTTCAGATTCTGACCCAAACGGGAATCACCCACGATGTGGTGGACCACTGGCTCGTCCGCTTTGCCCATGCTTATTTAGCCGAGGTTCGCGACTTTGTCCGCTCGGTTCTGGCGGGGGCGCGCGTTCGGGTGACCGGCGAGGACGGTCGCCGCGCGCTGGCGGCCGCCCTGGCGGCAGAGCAGTCCTATCGCCAGGCTCTCCCGGTTGCGGTGGCTCCCGGACCGAAGCCGGCCGGGTTGAGAACTGCCTGAATCCGGGTAGGTTTCCGGCGCGAGAGGCTTCGTGATGCCGATTCGAATTGCCAATGCGCCGGTGAGCTGGGGAATCACCGAGTCTGTGGATTTTCCTCCCGAATATCCCCCGGGGCGCGTGCTCGACGAAATCGCCGAGGCGGGTTACAGTGGCACCGAACTCGGCCCTCACGGTTTCTTACCTACCGATCCGGCCGCTCTGCGCGGGGCGTTGGCACTGAGAAACTTGGCGCTTTCCTCGGCCTTTGTGGCGTTTCCTTTGGGCAGCCCTGGCACGCGCCCCGGCGGTCTTGCACATGTGGACCGGACAGCCTCTTTAATCAGCTCAGCGGGCTGCCGGCTGCTGATTCTTTCCGACGAGGTCTGCCCTGAGCGGTCGGCCGTCGCCGGGCGGCCCGAGGAGTCGAACCGCCGCTCGTGGTCGGAAGCAGAGTGGAAGCAGGCTGCCGAGTCGGTTAGGGAGGTGGTCGAACACTCCCAAAGGTTCGGCTTGAGCGTGGCCTTCCATCATCATGTGGGGACGCATGTGGAAACACGGGAGGAAATCCATCGCTTGTTTTCCCTGCTTCCCTCCGAAGCCCTGGGGCTGTGCCTCGATACCGGCCACTGCGTGTACGGTGGGGGCGACCCTTTGGAGATGGCAAACCAGTATGGAGACCGGCTGCTCTGCGTGCACCTGAAGGATGTGGATACTGATCGCTTGAAAGAAGCCCGGCGCCTCCAGCGGGACTTTTACGCCGCCGTGCGCCATGGCGTATTTGCTCGATTGGGCGACGGCGGCGTTGACTTGGGCGGGATGTTGAACCATTTGCGCGCCCGTGCCTTTGATGGCTGGGTGGTGGTTGAACAAGACGTACTCGCGGGCGGGAAGGGCGCCGCGGCGCCTTTGGCGAACGCGGTGGCGGGGCGGGAAGCCCTTCGCCGGCTTGGATATTGACCGAATGCAATCTCTTATCCACATCTCGGAAGGCGAGCCGCCCCCTCAGCCATTCTCTGCTGAGACCGTTCTACCCATAACCGTTTTCGAGCGGTTGGCCGACCTCCGCATCCGTCATGGCGAGCTCATTGCGCGGCAGGCGGGCGATGCCGCAGTCGGTCCTGCCGCCAAGAGGCGTGGTCGGCAAAGGGCCTGACCGTGGACCAAGAGGGTATCCAGTTGGATGTTTGCGTCCTCGGAAGAATCGGATACGACTTGTACGCTGAGGAGCGCCATCGCCCGTTAGCGGAGGTCGAGCATTTTTCCCGGCACTTGGGCGGATCGAGCGCCAATATAGCCGTGGGCTTGGCGCGACTGGGCTTGCGCGTGGGCCTTATCAGCGCGGTGGGAAAGGATGCGCTGGCCAATTACCTGCTCGGCTTCCTCGCCGCGGAAGGCGTGGAGGCGCAGTTCGTGCGCCTTGTCGAGGGCTATAACACGTCGCTCTGCTTGACGGAGGTCTCACCTCCGGAAAGCTTCCCGCAGGTTTTTTATCGGCGCGATCCCGCCGACTCGCAGGTGGTGATCGGGCCGGCCGAACTTGACTACCTTCGCCGAGCGCGGATGTTCGTGACCAATGGCACCAGCTTGAGCGCCCCTCCAGCGCGCGAATCCACCTGGCAAGCCTTAAAGGCCGCGCATGAGGCAGGCTTGCGCACCGTCCTCGACATTGACTTCCGTGCCAGTTCGTGGTCCTCGTCCGGCCAGGCTGGGGAAGCCGCGCGGGCGGTGCTTCCCTGGGTTCGCGTTGTGCTCGGCAATCAGGACGAGTTGTTTCTGCTGACGGGCGAGCGTGAGGCTGGCTTACAGGCGCGCGCGGTGTTGGCGAAGGGCGCGGACCTTGTGGTGTGCAAGCTCGGCAAAGACGGCGTCGAAGCCCATACGCGCGATCGCTCCTGCTTCGCTGCGCCGATTCCCACCCCCGTGGTGAGCGCGATCGGCGCGGGCGACGGGTTTGCCGCCGGCTTTCTTTATGCCCTCGACCGCGGTTGGACCCTCGAGGAATGCTTGCGGTACGGAAATGCCGCAGCCGCCATCGTCGTCAGCCGGGTCAGTTGCTCGGACGCCATGCCGCGCCGGGAAGAGTTAGCCGAACTTCTCGGCTCAGCGGCCCCGTCCGTTTCAGGTCCTTCCGCCTAAGCCGCCGACAGAGGTGTAATGAGTCCGTTCAAGGCCCGCAAGACCGGCAAGAGCAAAACGGCCAACATTTATGATGTGGCGCAGCGGGCGCGAGTGTCGGTTTATACGGTTTCGGCCGTCGTCAACAAGAACGGCCAGGTCAGCGATCGCCTGCGACGCCGGGTGGAGGCTGCCATCCTTGAGCTGAACTACCGGCCGAATCTCCTGGCTCGGAGCCTGGCGAGGCGGCAATCGCATACCGTCGGGATCATCGTGCCCGATATCGCCAACCCCTTCTTCCCGCTCGTCGTGCGGGGAGCGGAAGACGTTGCGCAAAACGCCGGATACAGCATCCTCCTCTGCAACAGTGACAACCAGCGGGAAAAGGAAGAACAGTATTTGGAGTTGCTCCTCTCCAAGCGCGTGGATGGGATCCTTCTCACCAAGACCCATGGGCCCTTCTCGCAAACTCAGCGACGATTGATTTCGGACGCCAAGGTGCCCCTGGTCCTCATGATGCGCACGATCCCTAATTTCAGGAGCGATGCGGTGGTCACCGACGATCTCCAGGGAGCCTTTGAGGCCGTTTCGCATTTGGCCCGCCTCGGTTATCGCAGGATTGGCCTGGTCGGGGGACCCCTTGATGTGAGCAACGGTCGGGCTCGCTGGCAGGGCTTTCGCCGCGCCCTTAGATCCTACAAATTGTCCTACGACTCGAATCTCGTGATTGAGGGGGATTATCGCGTCGAATCGGGTTACCGCGCTGGGCTCACCTTGCTCCCTCGTCTCCCCGACGCGGTTTACGTCGCCAATTATCTGATGGCCGCGGGATGGATGAAAGCCGCCGAAGAGGTGGGGATGCGCTGCCCGGAAGATTTTGGAATGGTCAGCTTTGACGATTATCCCTGGCTCGGATGCTTTCACCCCCGCTTGACCACGGTAGATCTGCCCAAATACGAGGTAGGAGCTGAGGCCATGCGCCTCCTGTTGAAACGAATGAATGGCGCGTCGGGGCGGCCGGTCATCAAAAAGCTGGCCACTCACTTGATTGTCCGTGAATCGTGCGGCTTTGGGCTCCGTATGCGAAAGCTTGGCACTAGGATCGAGCTTGCGTCCGGCCATCCCCCGAGCCACGCTGCTTCCGCTTCGCAATCCTCTGGAGATCGTTTGAGCCGCGAGGAGAACAACCTAATCTCGCGCGCCAAGGAGCCAGCATGATGGGAAACGCTCAGAGCGTCAGCCCGGAAACGTCTCAGTTCCATTCTCGGAGGCTGCCAGCCGGCCAGTCCGGCGAATTGATTCACCTTACACGCCAGAGCGTCGGCTGGGAGTGGATGAGCTTTTTCGTTCGGCGCCTCCTCCCGCGTGAAGTTTGGCAAGCCGGGTACGAGCGGGAAGAAACAGCCGTGGTCCTTTTGGGCGGCCGCTGCTGGGCGGATTGGGGGCAGGGAAGGAAAACGATTGGAGGCCGCAAAAACGTTTTCGACGGCCTTCCTTATGCTCTGTACCTGCCGGCCGGCTCATTGGCCCGCCTGGAAGCCGAAACGGAGTGCGAGCTGGCGGTTTGCTCGGTTCCCTCCCAGGCCAAGCTGTCGCCGCGGCTGATCGTTCCCGAGGATGTCGAAGTGAGTTTGCGCGGCGGCGGAAACGCCTCCCGTCAGATTGTGGGCATTATCAAGCCGGAATTCCCTGCCGACAAGCTCATGATGGTCGAAGTTTACACTCCGAGTGGGAACTGGTCCAGCTATCCGCCGCACAAGCACGACGTTCACCAACCGCCGGCCGAGGTGGACTTGGATGAAATCTATTACTATCGCACGGACCATGAGACCGGATACGCACACCAGCGCCTCTATCACCGCAATGGCGGCCCGGACTTGACCTTAACGGTGACCGACGGCGACGCCGTCGTCATTCGGGATGGTTACCACCCGGTCGTGGCCGGGCATGGTTACAACATCTATTATTTGAACTCGTTGGCGGGCAGCGCGCGCGCTCTTTCCAACACTGAAGATCCCGACCACCAATGGGTTCGCTCCACCTGGAAGGCAGTGGATCCGCGCCTGCCTTTGGTCGGCGGCGCGAAGCGGTGAGCGCCACGCCCGATATAGGGCAAGTTGTGTGCCGGCGCAATCGAGAAATCGCAGCGCGCGCGCTGATCCCTCGCCGCCGCAATCCCAGCTTGGAGTTGCCACTCTGATGTCATCACCGAATTCCTCTTGTTCGCCACAGCTCTCGCTTTACATCAACGGCCGATGGGTTCGGTCGCAGGCGAGCGAGTTTCTGAATGTCGTCAACCCGGCGACCGGCGAAGTCTTGGCTCAGGTCCCCGCCGACGCGCCCCAGGACGTGGACGCGGCTGCGCGGGCGGCGGCGGCCGCCTTCCCCGAGTGGCGACGTACCCCGCCTGAAGAGCGCATTCAATACTTGTTCAAACTGAAACAGCTCCTCGAAGAGCGCCTCGACGAAATCGCGCGCTTCATTACGCTCGAAAACGGCAAAACGCTGGCGGAATCGCGAGGCGAAATCCGCCGCGCCATCGAAAACGTCGAGGTCGCCTGCGGCATACCGACCCTGATGCAAGGCTACAACCTGGAGGATGTGGCGCGCGGCCTGGACGAGATGATGATTCGCCAGCCGCTCGGTGTCGTCGCCGCCATCACTCCGTTCAACTTCCCGGTGATGATCCCATTCTGGTTTCTGCCTTACGCCATCGCCTGCGGAAACACCTTCATCTTGAAGCCTTCCGAAAAAGTCCCGCTCTCCGCCCAGCGCGTCTTCGAGCTGCTGGAGACTCTGCATTTTCCGCCTGGCGTCGTGAACCTGGTGCAGGGCGCCAAAACCGCCGTGGATTCCCTCCTCGGGCATCCCGTCGTGCAAGCCATCAGCTTTGTGGGTTCAACGCCAGTGGCCCAACACGTTTACGCCCAGGCCGCTGCCCACGGAAAACGGGTTCAATGTCAGGGCGGAGCCAAAAACCACGTGATCGTTCTCCCCGACGCGGACATGGAGATGGCCACCCGCATCACGGCTGAAAGCGCTTTCGGCTGCGCCGGTCAGCGGTGCTTGGCGGTATCCGTCGCCTTGACCGTCGGAGAAGCTAAATCGTCCTTCCAGCCCCGGCTCGTCGACGCCATCCATTCGATTCGGGCCGGCAACGGCCTCGACAAGGGCGTCCACATGGGGCCAGTCATCACTCCGGAAAGCAAAGCGCGGATTGAAGGCTGGATTGCCCAGGGCGCCCGCGAAGGCGCCGCCGTCGCCGTGGATGGCCGCCATTCCAATATCCCAAGTGGGCGTGGCAATTTTCTTGGCCCAACTTTGCTCGATGGCGTGCCCGCCGCCAGCGCCTTGAGCAGCGCGGAGATTTTCGGCCCTGTCTTGAGCTTGGTCCACACCCGCGATTTGGAGGAGGCCATCGAATTTCTCTCCCGCAGCCCTTACGGTAATCAAGCCTCCTTGTTCACCACCAGCGGAGCCGCGGCGCGCAAGTTTCGGTATGAAGCCCCGGCCGGCAATATCGGTATTAACATCGGCGTCGCCGCGCCCATGGCCTACTTCCCGTTTAGCGGGTGGAAGAACAGTTTCTTCGGAACCCTCCACGCTCAGGGCCGCGATGCCGTTGAATTTTACACCGCGCAAAAGGTCGTGATCGAGCGCTGGCCCAAAGAGTGGTCCCGTAAATTTTGACCCCAACCCGGCCCCCCAATGCGTCAACATCAAGCGCCATGAAGCCGCGACGCGGGCGATGAGGCGAAGCTTTCCAGTGTCTATGTAATCCTTCTTCAGCTCGGTCAATGTAGTGGCCTGAAAGCGGCGGCAGAGCGGGTACTGCAGGTCCATGAACTCGACCATTGTCACCGGCGCGCCGCCGCGGACGACGATTTGCGCCATGAAGTGGAATCGCTTTTGGCGAGCGACGCGGCAGCCGGAAGTTTTCTTGAATCGCCGGCGATGGACGGGGCGGCGAAACTGGCTGGCGGTAGCGACGCGCCCGTGGCGCGTCTCATATCACCGCCAGCCGTGGACCAAGCGGAGACGGCCCAGCGGGGCGTCTCGACGGGCGAGGCGCTCGGAATCGCCCAGCAGATCGCCGAGGCGCTCGAATACGCGCACGAGCGCGGCATCATTCACCGCGACCTGAAACCCTCGAACATCAAGATCACGCCGGAAGGGACGGTGAAGGTGCTGGATTTCGGTTTGGCCAAGGCGCTTTTGCCGGAAGACGCGACGCGCGACATTTCGAACTCGCCGACCTTGAGCACGGCGGCGTGTGGGCGATTCACGGATCGCCCAGTGTCGCGGCCGCCTCTGACCAGCGGGCGTCAGAAAAAACCGACGATCAGAGATCGCCGCTAAGGCGCATCCTGCCCTGGGCCCTGGCTTGCGTGACCGGCCTCGCGCTGCTCATCGTGCTTTACGCTTACTGGCGCGCCTCGCGCTCGGCACCGTCCGCGCCGATGGAACTGAGCCTTGCCATTCCCTCGGACCAGGTTCTCTACACAGCTGACGGACCAGCGATTGTCGTGTCTCCCGACGGCTCTCGCATCGCTTACGTCACGGGAGCGCCTACTCAGACGCAGATTTACATTCGCGATCTGGAGAAATCCGAGGCCACGCCGCTCAAGGGCGCAAACGGCTCGGCGCCTTTCTTTTCGCCCGACAGTCGGTGAGTGGGGTTCTTTTCGAACGACGGCAAGCTGGAAGTAGTCTCCGTCTTCGGTGGGACGCCCTTCGCGGTGGCCAACGCGGACAGTCATCGCGGCGCGCCTTGGGGTAAAGACGGGATTGTTTTCACGAAGGAGGTAACCTCGGGACTGTACCGAGTGAGCCTGAAGGGCGGCAAGACTGCGGCCGTCACGCATCTCGACGCGGCGAGAAATGAGATCACGCACCGCTGGCCGCAAATCCTGCCTGGCGGCAAGGAAGTGCTCTTTACGGCCTCCTCGGACAACAACAATTTCACTCGAGCCGACGTTGAGGCCGCATCGCTTGTGACTGGCCAAGCCAAGGTGCTGGTTGAGAATGCCTATTTCGGCCGCTATCTTCCCACCGGCTATTTGACCTATATTTCGGGCGGCACGCTGTTCGCAGAGCCATTTGACGCCAACAATCTGAGGCTGACCGGGCCACCCATGCCGATTCTTCAAAACATTCAATCGGACCTCAGCAACGGCAGTGCGCAACTGAGCTTCTCGGAGAACGGCACGGGGGTTTATCTGACCGGGCAGGCGCTCGCTTCGCAAGTCAGGGTGGCGCTGGTGGACCGCAAGGGCGATGCCACGCCGCTGGTTCGGCAGCCGGGCGACTACTTCGCACCGCGTTTTTCTCCCGACGGCAAGCAGCTTGCCTTGCAGGTGGGTATCGGCAATATATCGGTTTACGATTTGGCGCGAGGCACGATGACGCCGCTCACGTTCCCTCCCGGTGACTGCGTTAGTCCGGTTTGGACGCCCGACGGGAAGCGCATCGCCTGCGCTCGGCTCAGTTCAGCCGGCCGCGGGACCGGGATCGCCTGGCTGGCCTCTGACGGGGCAGGCAGCGTGGAACGCCTGACCACGCGGGCCAAGGAAAGGCAGATTCCGTTTTCCTGGTCGCCGGATGGTCGAGCGCTTGCGTTCGCCCAATATTCCCTCACGACCGGAGGCTGTTGCGAAATCTGGACGCTCCCCATCAATCCTAGTGGCCGGCCGGGCAACCCAAAGCCCTTCATCACGGCGCAAGGCGGCGTTGGCGCTCCGGCTTTTTCGCCCGACGGCCACTGGCTGGCTTACTCGCAGTATGTCTCCGGCGTGCCGCAGATTTTCGTCGTGCCTTATCCCGGGCCCGGCGGTAAGTGGGAAATCTCGGTTTCGGGGGGCATATTCCCGCTGTGGTCCAAGGCCGCGCACGAAATTTTCTATGTCGCGAACAACACCAACGTGAGCTTGTATGCGATCCCCTACAGCATCCAGGGCAACTCGTTCCAGCCCGGCACGCCCGCACTGCTGTTTCAGGGGGATTTCGAGAACCGCGGCCCGATGCCATCCTACGATGCCGCGCCCGACGGAAAACATTTCGCCATGTTCGAGCCGGTAGGCGAGAAAGCACCGCCGCCCTCGCCGCCGACCGTGGTGCTGAATTGGTTTACCCGCGTCGCGCGGCTGGTCGCTTCCGGCCAAAAATGACGCCCCCAGGGATGGCAGGTTCACGCCTGGAGTGGCCTCCGCTCGGGACGTGTCGCCTGGAAGAGCTCGCTTTATTGCCCGTCGCCAGGCGCGGCTCCCCGTCACGCCTTAAGGCCGGTCGGAACCATCGGCAAGGAATAGAGGTGTATGCCGGTTGCATCCAGAATGGCGTTGCGGACGGCCGGGGCGATGCCGACGATGGGCGTTTC
>JAKAWO010000025.1 GCA_021827255.1 Acidobacteriota bacterium
TCATAACGAATACTTTCCCAAGCTCGAAAACCTGACCGCAGCCGTAAGCGCACAGATGGAAGCTTGGAAACATCCGAACCGTGTTTTACGCAAATTATGCTGTATTACTTAAGACGCTCTGTATAATTGAAGAAGAACCGGCGGTCACCGAACGCCGGTACAGCACGGCGGAAGAGCATGGTCAAAGATCAGAGGACACTAGCGCGAGGCCGGTTCGTTGGGACGCGCCGGGCGGCGGGCACGCTCGTGGGCGAGCTTGGCCGTAAAGGTTAGAAGAAACAGCACCCCCTCGAAGATGACGATCATCGGTCCGGGCAGGACGCGATAGAAGTCCGCCGCAACGAGCCCAAGCCCGGTGCTGAGAACCGCGAAGCTGACACTGAACGTCGTGAGCGATTTGAGGCTTTTAGCGACGTTGGAGGCGGCCGAGGACGGAATGATGACGAGCGAACCCACTAGCAGCGTGCCGACGACTTTGACGCCCAAAGCCACCGCGAGGGCGAGCAGGACGAAGAAAAGGAAATTGGTTTTCTCAACGCTGACGCCGTTCGCGCGCGCCAGGTCGGCGGAAAAGCTGGAAAGCGCCAGGGATCGGTGGAGAACCCGCACCGAAATCAGAATGGCGAACGAGAGCAAAACGGTGACGGCAATCTCCATCCTCCCGAGATGAAGGATATCGCCGAAGAGCGCGGCCTCGAGATCTTGGAGATTGATGAAGAGCACTCCAACGGCGAGCGAGAGCGAAAACAAGATGCCGATGATCGCGTCCTCGTAAAGGTGCGCCGATTTGGAGATGAAATAAACGGCGACGGCGGCCAGCAAAAGGACCGGGACGGCGCCCCAAAGAACGTCCACGCCGAGCGCCAGCGCCAGCGCGATGCCCGGCAAGGCGACGTGCGAGAGGGCGTCGCCGGCGAGGGCCACGCGCTTGAAAATAACAAACACTCCCAGATATCCCATCGCCGCGGCGGCGAAGGTTCCCGCAACTAAAACCGGAAAGAACATTCAAGCATCCCTCAGAGCGGGCGAGACGGATCCGGCCGCGCGCCGTGCGTGTGCCGATAAAAACCCACCTCGCTGCCATAGAGTTGCCGCAAAAGATCGGGAGTAAGAATTTCCATCGGTTTTCCCAGGCACTTGAAACCCTGATTGAGACAAAGCACCTTGCTGGCGAACCGCAAGACCACGTTGAGATCGTGCGAGATCATCAGAAGCGTGAGGCCGTGCTCGCGGGCGATGTGCTCCAGCCGATGGTAGATGGTCTCCTGGCCGCCGATATCAATGTCGCTGGTCGGCTCATCGAAGAGGAGCGCGTCCGGCTTCTCCGCCAAGGCGAAAGCAATCAGGACCCGTTGAAATTCGCCCGAAGAAAGATTCGACAAGGCGCGACGCGAAAGCGAGGCGGCGTTCACCAGCGCCAGAGCTTTTTCGATTTCGTCGTCGTCCAGCCGTTGCTTGCCGAGATGGAACATCTCGCGCACGGCGAGCGGGAACTCGCGGTTGACGTCCACGCCTTGCGGCACGTAGCCTAGGCGAATCCCCGGCTTCCAGGCGATGCGGCCATGATAGGGAATGAATCCCATCAGGGCGCGAAACAGCGTGGTCTTACCGGCGCCGTTCGGGCCAATGATCATGATCGTCTCGCCGGGGTCAGCCTGGAAGGAAAGACCCTGAATGAGCGGCCGGCCATCGAGCTGGACGGCGAGGTTCTCGACATTGAGAATGGGATCCATGATCGGCTCTCGCACCCGAGCGCGGCGGTCTGATTGCGGCGCCGGCGCGCCCGTCGAACGCTTTCCCCTTAGCGCGGCCTCGCATCCTCCTCGCCGCCGCCACGCGCAACCTACGCTCTCATGAACGCGGTGGAAATTCAACCGCTGGCCTTCATCTTGCCCCCAACGCGCCGAGCGAAATTCGGACGAGTAACCATTCTGTAGGTGCGGCATCTACATGAGTGGATTCGATCTCCTGTTGAAGTGAATACCTTGGAGGCGGGGAGTTATGGCAACCATCGGGCGAAAACGAATGCTCATCGTTGACGACGATGAGGCGAACTTGATCGGGCTTGAAAGCAGATTTGAGACTCTAGGCTATGACACGACCACCGCGTGGGACGGGCGAGAGGCGCTGAAGGCTTTGCGGGCTGAGGATTTCGACGTGGTCCTGCTGGATGATTTTCTGCCCGAGGCGCCGAGCGAGGCAATCCTGAGAGCTATCCGAGAACTTCCGGTTCAGCCGTGGGTGGCGCTGCTGACGACCCGTCCTTCGCCGGGCGAGCCAACCCACGAGCGTCGGCGCGAAGCGGCGGATTGTTCGGCGAGCAAGCGAAGCATCGGAGCCATCGTTGACTCCATCCAAGAATGCCTGGCCCACGCGGGGAGCCTGGCGGTGCGGGACTTCCAGGGGCTTGCGGCGCCGCGAGCATAACGAACTTATCCTGACGGCCAGGAAAGGGTAGAATGCAGTCCGAGGGTTGTGGCCCGATCTTGGAGACGGGCGGTGCGCTCTAAAATAAGCGAGGAGGTGAACGCGATGGACACTTCCGCAATGGAATCTACGGCGAGGGCGCTGGCGGCGGCGGGCAAAGGCATCCTGGCAGCCGACGAGAGCACCGGCACCATCGAAAAGCGGTTCAAGAACGTCGGCATTGCGAACACGGAGGAGAACCGCCGCGCTTACCGCGAACTGCTCTTTACCACTTCCGGCGTCGAACAATTTATCAGCGGCGTCATCTTGTACGACGAGACGATCCGGCAGCGCATCAAGGACGGCCTCCCCATGCCCGAGGCGCTGAGCCAGCGGGGCATCATTCCCGGCATCAAGATGGACAAAGGCGCCAAAGACCTGGCCCTTTTTCCGGGAGAAAAAATTACCGAAGGATTGGACGGGCTGCGCGAGCGATTGGCGGAGTACCGAAAATTGGGCGCGCGATTCACCAAATGGCGGGCGGTGATCGGCATTGGCCAAGGGATTCCCACGCGCGCCTCGATACGGGCGAACGCGGAGGCTCTGGCGCGCTTCGCGGCGCTGAGCCAGGAGGCGGGACTGGTTCCGATCGTCGAGCCCGAGGTGCTGATGGACGGTGATCACACGATTGACCGTTGCGAGGAAGTGACCGAAGAAATGCTGGGTAACGTGTTTGAGGCGCTCGCGCTTTACCGCGTAAGGCTGGAGGAAATGCTGCTCAAACCCAATATGGTGATTGCCGGCGAGAAGTCCCCGGAGAAAACGGGGGCCGACCGAATCGCGGAGGCGACCGTGCGATGCCTGGGGCGGCGCGTGCCGGTTGCAGTGCCGGGAATCGTGTTCCTCTCCGGCGGACAAAGCGAGGTCCAGGCGACGGAAAATCTGAACGCCATCAACCGCGTGAACCACCGCCCTTGGGCGCTGAGTTTTTCCTACGGGCGGGCGCTCCAGGCCTCGGCGTTGAGCGCCTGGCGCGGGGTTGCGGCCAATGTGGCGGCCGGCCAGAAGGCCTTCCATCATCGCGCCCACATGAACAGCCTCGCCCGCTTTGGAAAGTACAGGCCGGAGATGGAGAAGCAAGCGGCGCGAGGTTCGTCGGCGACGTGACCGGCAAAAGCCGGGTCGAGCGGTTTGACTTCCCGCCAGCGTGGGCGTAGCCTCTTGGCATCGGAAAATTCTCAGCCAGGAGGACGCTATGCCGAAGTATCTTCTCCAAGCGTCGTACACGGCAGAAGGATTGAAGGGCCTCGCCAAGGATACGGCTTCGGGGCGCAAAACGGCCGTGGCCAAAGCCGTGGAATCGCTGGGGGGCAAACTCGATGCCTTCTACTTTGCTTTCGGCGCGGACGATGTGATCGTGATCTGCGATTTTCCCGACAATCTCACCGCTGCGGCGCTGGCCCTCGCGGTGGGCTCGAGTGGTCTCGCGGAGGGCCGCACTACCCCACTGCTCACGGTGGAAGAAGTGGACAAGGCGCTGAAGAAAACCGTCAGCTATAAAGCCCCGGGGCGGTGAGGTAGTGATTTGCCCGGCCGCGCCTTGGCTGGCTGAAGCGAAGTCGGACGCAATGGCCTCGGGCGCCCCGGCTGGGGCGATCCGCGCGGCAAAGTCGGCGCGCTGCTTCGCTTGCTCGTCGCGCGTTCCAGTGTCATATCCCAGGTAAAGTTTTAGTGGCACGTTTGCGCTGTAGCGTCGCTCTATGAGCGGCGGCTTTTAATTGAGGAAGAACCGGCGGTCATAGACCGCCGCTACAGCAGGCGACATGACCGCCGCTACAGCACAGCTTAAGGGCGAGCCCGCCCAACGGTAACTGGGGGATGGCGCATCGCCCGCTCGAGGCGCTCACCGAAAAGCGGGCTGGAAATCATCGCGCCAAACGAGCAAAATAAGAGGAGGCGGCGGCCGGTCAGCGAGGCCGAGGCCGGGAGAATCTCGATCCTAGCGAGCGCTCGCTTTTCGAGCGGGCATCGCGGCAGCACCGATGGGTGAGCAGCGCTCCCAATCAGCGATGAAGAGGAAACATTCTGCCGAATTCAAGCCGGCGCGGGTTCGAGCTCGACAGGCGGCGCTGTGGGCGCTGCTCGTTTTGCCGGCGATGCTGCGGGGGCAGAATGCGGCCCCGCCATCCTCCGCCGAGCGCTTCCAGGAGCTCGAAAGGCAAGCCGTGAAAGCGTCGAATGGGGGTGAAATCCGTCCGGCCATCCGGCTTTACCTTGAGGCATTGCGGATTGAACCCCAATGGGCGGAGGGATGGCAAGAGGTCGGTGTTCTGCTGGCCCAAGTGAAGGATTTCCCACGGGCGATCGTCGCTTTTAGCAACTTCCTTCGTCTGGAGCCGAAAGATAGCGGCGGGTGGGCGCTCCGAGGGCTGTGCGAGTTTGAATTGCACCGTTACCCGCAGGCGCTCGACGACATCCAGCACGGGCGGGAGCTCGGCTTGCGCAATCTGGCGCTTGAAAAGGTGGCCACCTATCACGCCGCGCTGGTGTTCATCCTGAAAAGCGAATTCGACGTGGCCAACCGGCTGTTGGAGCATCTGGCGCGAGAAGGAGTGAACAATCCCGATCTGGTGGCGGCGTTTGGGCTGGCCTCGCTGCGGATCGCGCGCCTGCCGGGCCAATGGGCCGACGCTCAGCAGAAGACGCTGGCGCTCGAAGCGGGACGGATCGCGTTCGATGCCGTGCAGTCGCCGCCACAAAAAATCGTTTCAGAGTACGAGGCCTTGATCCAGAAATATCCCCAGGCGCGCGGGCTGCACTACGCTTTTGGCAATTTTCTTTTGGACGAGGCCAAGTATCAGCCGGCCCTCGCGCAAATGCAGGAAGAACTGAAGCTCAATCCGGATGACTCGATGGCCTTGCTCCAAGCCGCGATGAGCGAGCTCCGGCTGGACCATCCCGAGCGGGCGCTGCCTTACGCTGAAAAGGCCGTCCGCGCGGCGCCGAAGCTTTTTGCAGCGCACTACGCGCTGGGCTTGGCGCTCTACCGGCTGAACCGCAACCCCCAGGCGCTGGCCGAACTGAAGACCGCGGTCGAGCTAGCGCCGAACAGCCCGCAGGCCCACTACGCCCTGTCAGAAGCCTACCTCAAAGCCGGCGACCAAGCGGCGGCGCTGCGCGAGCACGCGGTCTTCAGCCGACTGATGCAAGAGCCGACCGTGGTCGCCAACTTTCGCCTTCCCAGCCAAGACGGCCCGACGAGCGGCACGGCATCGCCGCCTGAAAACTCGGCATCGCCAAGCACGGTTTTCAGTCAGGCGGAGCAAGATTTGCGCGCAGGGCGTTACGCCGAGGCGGAGGCCGGCTTCCGCAAAGTCTTGAAGTCTCAGCCCAATTTGGCCTCCGCGTATTGCGACCTCGGGGTGGTTTTCCTGCGCACGAATCGAGTGGACCAAGCCATCCACACTTTTCAGACGGCAAGGAAGCTGGCGCCGAAACTGGCCGGTCTCGATCTCGACTTGGGGCTAGCCTATTATCAGAAAAAGGATTTTCGGGACGCCATCCCCGAGTTCACGTCCGTGCTCGAATCCGATCCTCACAACTTGCAGGCCGCGTATTTGAAGGGCCTGTGTTACTTCGTCATGGACCAATTCGCGAACACCGTCGAGACGCTCAAGCCGCTTTGGGATCAGGAGAGCCGGAATCTGGATTATTTGTTCGTGCTGGGGATTTCTTACGGAAAGCTAAAACACACCCAGGAGTGCAAGCAAGTATTCGAGCGGCTGGTCGAGGTGGGAGGCAACAGCCCTCATTTCCACCTGCTGATGGGCAAAGCCTACGAGGGGCTTTTCTGGAACCAGCAGGCTTACGCGGAGCTGAAAAAGGCGGTGGCGGGCGATCCCAAATTGCCCGACGCGCACTACAGCCTGGGAGTCGTGGACATGCGGCTGGGAAAACTGCAGCAGGCAGGGAAGGAATTCAGCGCGGAAATCGCGCTCGACCCCAAATCTCCGTGGGCCTATCAGAAGCGAGGCCTGGTGGACCTCGATTTGAATCATCCCGGCGGCGCCATTCTGATGTTTCAAAGGGCGCTCGCTCGCGATCCGCAACTGCCCCAATCGCTCTGCGGTTTGGCCAAAGCATATTTCATGCAGAGGAAGTACCCAGCAGCGCTCGGCTATTATCGGAAGGCGGTTGCGCTCCAACCGGATAGCGCGGACTACCACTACCAACTTGGACAAACTTATTTGCGTCTCGGCAACCGTGCCGGGGCGCAACTGGAATTTGCGAAAGCCCAAAAATTGCAAACCGCGCTGCTGCAAAAACAGCAGAAGACGCTGTCGGCTCAGCCGCCGCCCGCTTCGCGCTGAGGGGCGGGCGAGGCCCGTTCAGAAGGAAGGAGAGGAGCTGGAACGCCGATGCTGAGAAGTTTCGGTTCAAGGTGGCGGGACGCGGCCGTGGCGACGCTCGTGGCCTTCAGCACGGCCTTGGGCCAGCAAGGCTCTGCGAACCGGCCCGCGACCTCGGCAAACCAAGCGCCATCGAAGGCGGAACTCAGCGCGCTTGAAGGCCAGGGGTTGAAGGCGATGCGGGCCGGAGATTTTGCCACCGCGGTTGCGGCTTACGAGGAGTTGGTCCGCAGCGCGCCGAGCGTGGCGCCGTTTCGGGCCGACTTATGCGTTGCCGATTTCTCGGCCGGGCGCTACCGCCAGGCGGCCGCCGCGTGCCGCGAGGCGCTGAAGCTCGACCCGGGAATGAAAGCGCCGCGCGACTTCCTGGCGCTGAGCCTGGCGAAGGGCGGCCAGTGCGCCGGAGCTCTTCCGGCTCTGGTCAACGCGTTCGATGCGGCCCGCGCCGCGCCCATGAAACGGCAACTGGGGCTGGAGGGAGTGAACTGCGCCATGCGGGGCGGCGACTTCAGCCGGGCGAGCGAGTTGATGAACGGCCTGATCGAGGCGTTCCCCAACGATCCGGAAATCCTTTACACGGCGAGCCACGTTTATTCCGACCTTTCGACCCGCTTTTCCCAACGGCTGCTCCGCGTGGCCCCAGGCTCTTACCAGACGCATGAGTTCAATGCCGAGGTCCTGGAAATCCAGGGAAAGCTGCCGGACGCCGCGGCCGAGTACCGGAAGGTCCTGACGCTCAATCCGAGCGCGCCCGACGTTCACTATCGCCTGGGCAGACTGTTGCTCCGGATGGGAAACGACCACGCGACGCTCCAGCGGGCGCGGCAAGAATTCAAGGAGGAACTGCGCGTCAATCCGGGAAACGCGGCGGCGGAGTACGAGCTGGGGGAAATGGCGTGGCGGGCGCGCGACTGGACCCGCGCGGTCAAGCGCCTTCGGCGCGCCGCTGGTCTTCAGCCGCGCTCGCCTCTGATTCTGACGGCGCTCGGCAGAGCTTTGGTCTCGGCCGGCCAGGCGCCGGCGGCGGTTGAGCCGCTCGAAGCCGCAGCCCGGCTGGCGCCGAACAACGCCACGGCCCATTATGAGCTGGGCATCGCGCTGCTGCATGTCGGCCGCCAACAGGAAGCCGATCAGCAAATGGCCCTCTACGCCAAAATCCAACAAGCCTCCCAAGCCAAGAAAGCGGCCATCCGGCAGGGCATTCAAGGCGGAGGCCCGGAGGCGCCGAATGGCAAGCCGTAGGGCGCCCGATCGCGTCTTGATGCCCCAGGAAGCATGAGACGGACGCGCCGCCAATTTCTGGAATGCCTCGCCGGGGCGGGGCTGATGCCGGCGGCGAGCCGGGTGCTCGCGCAAGGGATGGCCACGCGCGGCGTCCAGCCGGCTCCGAGGCCCAAATTCTCCGGCCGACCTTTCCCCGTCACGCTGACGGACGCCGCCGAAAGCGCCGGGCTGCGCGCCCCCATCGTTTACGGCGGCCTGCGCCACAAGCGATATATTTTTGAAGCCAACGGCGCGGGCATCGCCTTCTTCGATTACGACAACGACGGCTGGCTGGACATCTTCGAAATCAGTGGAACTCGCTTGAGCGCCTTGCGGCGCGCGAGCGATCCCTCCAACCGCCTCTATCGCAATCATCGCGACGGAACGTTTACGGAGGTGACGGAGGAAGCCGGGCTCGAGCATGCGGGCTGGGGCTACGGCGTTTGTGTCGGCGATTACGACAACGACGGCCACGACGACTTGTTCCTGACTTATTACGGCAAAAACGTGCTTTACCACAACAACGGCGATGGAACGTTTGCGGACGTCACCCAAGCCGCCGGGCTCGAGCCATCGCGTTCTCGCTTCGCCACGGGCTGCACCTTTGTGGATTACGACCGCGACGGCCATCTGGACCTGTTTGTTTCGCATTACGTCAATCTCGACATGGCCAAAGTGCCGGTGGGCGGCAGCAGCCGCTACTGCGGGTTTGAAGGCGTGCCGGTGGCTTGCGGGCCGCTGGGATTGCCCAAGGAACATTGCGCGCTCTACCACAACGACGGCCACGGGAAATTCACCGAGGTGACGCGCGAAGCGGGAATCCTCAAGCCGGGCGGCCGCTATGGGCTCAGCGCCGTGGCCTTCGATTACGATGACGACGGCTGGCCGGACATCTTTGTGGCGTGCGACTCAACGCCCAACCTTCTGTTTCGCAACAATCGCAACGGGACCTTTACGGATGTCGCGCTCGATTCCGGCGCGGCCGTGAACGGCGACGGCCAGGAGCAGGCCAACATGGGCATTGGCACGGGAGATTATGATAACGACGGCTTTCTGGACCTCTATCTGACCCATTTCAGCGGCGATACGCCCGGCCTGTTGCACAACGTCAGGGGCCGGTTCTTCGACGATCTGACCTACGCGGCGGGATTGGCCGTCATCACGCAATACGTCGGCTGGGGCGCGGGATTCGCGGACCTCGATAACGACGGCTGGCTGGACGTGCTGGAAGTCACCGGCTCCATCTATCCCGAGGTGGCGAAGGTTCATCCCGATTATCCGTTCAAGACGCCGCCCGTGGTGTTTCGCAACCTGGGGAACGGGCAGTTCGAGGACGTCTCATTCCTTTGCGGCCCGGCGGCCCGCCAGGCGCATTCGAGCCGCGGCTGCGCGTTTGGCGACTTCAACAACGACGGCCGCGTGGACGCGCTGGTGATGAATCAGGACGAGCCGCCGTCGCTATTGCGCAACGACGGCCCCAGCACGCGCTGGCTGGTGGTCAAGCTCAAAGGCACGCGCTCGAACCGCTCGGCCATCGGCGCGCGCCTCACCATCGAAACCAGCCACGGCCGGCAGATTCGCGAAGTGATGAGCGGCTCGAGTTACCTTTCGCAGAGCGATCTTCGCCAACACTTCGGATTGGGGACGGCCACGAAGGTGAAGAGCCTGGAAGTCCGCTGGCCGAGCGGCCAGAGGGAGAGCTTTTCCAACCTCGACACTAACCAGTTTTTGACCATTCAGGAAGGCAAGGGCATCGTCTAGGCTAGGATGAACCCGCGGCCCACGACGCAGTGCCGCGGCTACCGCTGTTCTTTGGCGCAGGCTTTTGGGGGGATGACGCCGAGCGGAAGCCAGGCGTCACAGAGAAAAGCCCTGAGCGAAGGTTTGGGTCCTTCGCCCAGGGCTTTTTGCTTCAGGTTGTCGGCAAAGCCGCCCCGACAAATTGCGTCGGGGCGTTACCCGCTCACCCTACCACTTAATCGTCAACCCGAACTGCATGATGCGCGGGTCAAAGGCGCTGGTGACCTCGCCGTTGGCGCCCGCGTAGCCGAGGTCGTTCGACGGGTTATTGCAAGCCTGGCCAAACGTGTCGGAGCCGCTGCAACCGAGGTTGAAGCCGCTCCATTGCGGATGGTTGAAGGTGTTGTACGTCTCCCAGCGGAATTGGATGGCCCCTCCTTCACCGAGCTTCGAGACCTTCCAGGTCTTCAGGAGCGTCAAGTCAGTGTCATCGCGACCCGGGCCGGTCAAGAGGTTGCGGCCTATATAGCCGAACATTCCCGGCTCGCCGTTGGCATAGAGCTGAGATTGCAGCGGTTGCGCGATAACGCCCGGATTGTACCAAGTGGGCCGCGGCCCGTAAACGACGTCGTTGAACGTCCCTTTGTCTATCTGGAGTTTGCCCACCGTGTTGCACATCATGCTGCCGCCAATGCCGGTGCTGAAGCCATTGACGCCGCACGTAAAGGTTACGGGCTGGCCGGTCATGAAGGTGGTGATGCCGCTAAATTCCCAACCTGCCAAGCCTTGGCGGACGAAAGCGTTGCCCGCGTTCTTGAAGAATGGCAGGCTGTAAATGTAAGCGGCGGTGAAGACCTGCGACCGGTTGAGGTCGGAGGTGCCATACCACCGGTCAAAGAAGAATGGATCAACGGAGCGACCGCCTGAAGTGTAGGTGGAGCTTGCGTCGTCAAGGTTGTGGGACCACGTGTAAGAAACCTGCGTCGTCAAGCCGTGTCCGAAGGTATGGCGGAACTCAGCTTGCAGCGAATTGTAATTGGAGTTCGCAATGTCCGCCTTGGTTGTGATGCCGCTGTAACCTCGGTAGGGCTGGAAGAAGACGCCGGTCCCAGTGTTGTGGATGAGGTAATTCTGCGCGTCGCAGTTGCCCGAAGCGTCGCAGTACTTGTTCGCGCCGGCCAACTGTGGCACGTTAACCGTCCCCAAGCCAAGAGGGATGTTGTTGTTCGGGTAGCCCATCGCCAGATGGTGTCCCAGCATGCCCACGTAAGCGAGGCTCACGAGGTTGTCATGGGCGAATTGGTGTTCGACGCTCAGGCTGAATTGCTGCTCGCTCGGCCACTTCTGGTGGTAAGGCCAGTTGGTGTAACTGGCGGGCGGAATGGGCGCTGAGTAAACGCCGTTCGAGAAGATTGAATTGATGGATTCGTAGTTGGGGAAGTTCGAACCCGTCAAGGTGAGATAATAAGGCGGGTTGCCCTCGCCGCCCTCGGACTCGGCCTCGTTGCCGTTGCCGATCTCGTAGAAGATGCCGTACCCGCCGCGAACGGAGGTGTTGTGGCCAAGCCGGTAAGCAAAGCCCAAACGCGGCGCCCAGTTGTTGTAAGTGTTGGTCTGGCAGCCGAGTGGAATCCCGCCGTGACCGCACTCGACCAACCCGTTGCCGTAAGCCGTTGGAAGCGCGCCGGTGCCTTGGATCAGGTTGCCGTTCGAATCGTACCGCGCCTCAGCGGCCGGATTGTACAACTGCGGCAGGAAGCCGGAGTCCACGGTCGGGTTGCTGGTGTCGTGAATGTGGGTGAAGAGGTAGTAACGCATCCCAAAGTTGAGGGTCAGCCTGCTGTTGACATGCCAATCGTCCTCGATATAAGGCTCGAAGTCCCAATATTGCCAGTGGCCTTTGGCATATCCGCCGACGGGAATGGCGTTGACCGTTTGGGTGCCCTCGTAGTAGGAAGCGACGCGGCCCAGGAAAAGGTCCGCCAAACCGTTGCCGGTGCTGGTGCTGCCCCAGTTAGCCGCCTCCACCGTGCCCTGCGTCGCGGTGCCGAACTGCTCGTTCTTGTGATAATCCTCCAGGTAAGCGCCGAACTTCAGGATCATGTTGCCGCGGACCTTGGTCATGTTGTCCGAGAAGTCCACGATCGGATTGGAATTGTTCCAGGGCGCGCCGGCGCCGTAACCTTCCTCAAAGAAGCAAGGCCCGCCGCCACAGACCGCAATGCCCGGCAGTTCCGGGTTGCTGTCGTTTGCCGGGAAGAAGTGGGCCAACTGGAAGTTCGAGGGCCGGTTGAGGCCGACGGAATCTGGACCCGCCTTGTCGAGGAGAGTAATCCAGTCCTCGGTGTAACCAGCAATGAACTCATTCATCAGGGTGGGGCTGAAGGTGTTAGTAAGGTTCAGCACCGCGCTTTTGCCGGGGCCGCTAAAAGGAGTTTGCACTGTGTCGTAGCTCGACCAACCCCAGAGCGTAGGAACGGTGGTGGTGTCCCAGGCGTCGTGGGTGAAGCGCACGAAGGCCCGCATTTTGCTGCTAATGTTTTGATCCACGCGGATCTGGTCTTCACGCCAGTTGGTGGCCGCAGGCGCGGAGGCCGTCCAACTGGTGGGGGCGCTACCGCCTTCGTTGGGAGTGGGAACGAAGGCCGCCATCCAATCGGTGGCGTTGGTCATCGCCTGGGGGATGTTAGTCCCGGGTAGCTGGCTCGCAGGAATTGCGTTGACGTTGTCGTAAGTTATCATGATGGGGTTCCCGCTTGCATCCAGGACCGGATTGCCGCTGGCGTCCAATTCAGGCAGGGTGGGCAGGACGCAGCCGGAAGCCACGACGCCGTTATACGGCGCGTCGAAGCCGATCCCGGGTTTCCCGCCGTTCACTTTGGGATTGCCAGGACCTCCCATGGGGTTGTTCGGATCGCATTGGCTGAGGTCGCCCTTCCGTTGGAGTAGGGACGGGACACCGTTTGAAAGAACGTTGCTACCCCGAATCTTCCGCCAATCTTCCGACCAGAAGAAAAACGTCTTGTTCTTCTTCGTGTTATAGAACCCGGGAATGTAGAAAGGCCCGCCAAAGGTAAAGCCGTATTCGTTCTGTTTGAGGGGAGCTCGGGCGGGAGGCGTGCCGGTCAGGTCATTCGCGTTGGTAAACCAGTTTTGGGCATCCAGAACGTCATTGCGGAGGTAGTCGAAGGCGTCACCGTGGAACTGGCTAGTTCCGGATTTCGTGGCGACGTCAATTTGGGCGCCCGAGTGGTGACCGTATTCGGCGCCGTAGTTGGAGGTCGAGATGCGGAATTCGGCGATGCTGTCGAGGTTCGGATAGGTGTTAAAGGTCGAGGCTGAGCCTTCATCGGTGTTGGGCGCGCCGTCCACCGTCCAGTTGTTGTACTGCAAGCGGCTGCCGTTGAACGAAATGCTGTTATTGGCGTCCACGCCGACCGTGGAGGTGTTCAGGCCGTTGTCGGGTACGGCCCCCGGAACCAGCAGCGCCAGGCGGACAAAATCGCGCCCGTTGATGGATAGCTGCGAAATCTCCTGGCCCGTGACCACGCTCGAAATCGCCGCCGTTTCGGTTTGGACGTGCGGCAGGTTGCCTTGGACGCTCACCGTCTGCGTGACCGCACCGACCTTCAAGACGGCATCCACGCGCTGCGTCTGGCCCGTGCTCAATGAGACGCCCGCCTGGATGACCTTCATGAATCCCTTCGCCTCAAAAGTGACCGTGTAGGTGCCAATCGGGATGTTCGATATCGCGTAGCTCCCGGAAGAGTCCGTGACCAGATGGCGGACAAAACCTCTGGAAGCATCGCTCACCGTAACCCTTGCTCCGGGAACCACGGCGCCGGAAGGATCGCGGACCGTCCCCACAAGGTTAGCCGTCCCATATTGCGCGGCGGCATTTGTCGCCAGGCAGGCGACCGCCAAAAACAACAATACCACCCACCGCAGACAAAATGCTTTGTCTCGCATCACTCCCCCTCTTTACTTTTAGACCGTTGAAAGGCCCGACGCGGAAACTTTATAAATTGTTCAGTGGGTGTTAGGCTCCGACTTGGTTTGAACCCTGCCCTGTAGCTTCTCGCCGAATGCTTAGCACTCTGTGATCCGAAGCCGACAGCCTAACTGCAAACGCTCGATGTATAGCGCAGCTATCATTCGATGTCAAGAGTTATTTTTATACAGGACTTTCCTCATTTTTTTCTGCTGCGCTGGACGCAACCCGTGGAGGGGCAAGGGGTCAAGGTTTTGGAAAAGTGGGAGGGGACAAAATCCGTGGTAGAAGGGTTTTGGCACAGATCCCTAAGACCACGGAGGCGTCCCCGATGCAGCGTAGCAAAGTTCGTTCCGGCCTGAAAGCCCCACTGACGAAATTCAGTTCCGAGCTCTCGGAAGGCATCCGCAAGCCGCTTCGAGCTTTTGTGGGCGAGAGGGTGTTTGGCATTCAAGCCAGCCAGGACGCGCAGTTGAGCAATATCGCCCGCCGTTCCGCTTCTACGCCCTGGCCGACAGCTTCCGAGCCCTTCTCATCGGCTCTCACCCCAGTTCCCAGACCGAATCGCCCCCGCATTTACAGATGGACCTCCTGCGGGCGTGGGAGTCGTAGAAAAAATGAGGAAAGGCCTCCAATCTAATGATTGACGCGCTCCGTCCCGGTTGTTAGCATCGAACGCTTTGATGATAGAGAGAACGTCGAAGATTCAGAGGGGCATCAAACAATGAGCCAAGCATCAAGCAATAACTATGACGTCATCGTTGTCGGTTCGGGGGCTTCGGGGGGATGGGCGTCGAAGCGTTTGGCGGAGGCGGGCCTGAAAGTGGCGCTGGTGGACGCTGGCAAACCGCAAGCGGACAAAAATTTCACCGAGCACATGCCGGCCTTCCAGCTCAAGTACCGCGACATGGCTCCCGAAGTCATTCGCAAGACTCGGCCCGTGCAGAAGGATTGCTACGCCTGCATGGAATACAACTACGACTGGTTTTGTAATGATTTGGACGAGCCGTACACGACGGCGCCCAACATGCCGTTCAGTTGGCAGGGCCGGATGCGCGTCACGGGCGGCCGGACCAACGTCTGGGGGCGGCAGAGCTACCGTTACAGCGATCTCGATTTCAAGGCAGCTTCCTTTGACGGCTACGGCGAGGACTGGCCGCTCCGCTACAAAGACGTCGCCCCGTACTACGATACCGTCGAGGAATACGTCGGCATCACCGGCCTGCCCGAGGGTGTTTACGAATTGCCGGACGGCAAGTTCCAGCCGCCGATGGCGTTTACCTGCGTCGAGGAGCGCGTTCGCGCCAAGGTCAAGGAGAAGTTGGGGCGCACCGTCACCTTGGGCCGCTCGGCCAACATCACGCGCCCCACAAATGGCCGCCCTCCCTGTCACTACTGCGGGCCGTGCGAGCGCGGTTGCATCACCCATTCCTATTTCAATTCCTTTTTCACCACCGTCGCGGATGCGCTCCAGTCCGGCCGCTGCACCCACATTCCGAACGCCATGGTCTATAAGGTCCTGATGGACCCGGTTCGCAATCGCGCTCAGGGCGTCCTTTACATTGACCGCATCACGCGCCAGCCGCGCGAAGTCCACGCCCGCGTCGTGGTGCTTTGCGCGCAATCGCTCGAATCGGTGCGCATCCTTTTCAACTCCGCCAACCGGCAGTATCCCAACGGCCTCGCCAATTCCAGCGGCGTGCTCGGCCACTATCTGATGGATCACATCACCGGCGGCGGCGCCTGGGGTGTATTTCCGGATTTTCCGGGCAAACCCTCAATCAACGGCCCGAATCGTCCCGACGGCATTTACGCCATCCGTTTTCGCAACACCCACGACGGCCCGCGGTCCAAAAACTTCATCCGAGGTTACGGCTTCCAAGGGGGTGGCGGCGCCAGCTTTAATTGGAATGCGCCCGGCTTCGGCGTGGCGTTTAAGAGGGCGATGCTTGATCCAGTCACGGGCATGGGGTTCGGCGGTTTTGGCGAGTGCCTCGCGCGTTGGGAAAATTACATTGAAATCGATCCCGGCACCGTGGACGCTTTTGGCATCCCGGTGCTCCGAATCCACATGAAGTATGGCGAGAACGAATTTGCGTTGGTCAAGGACATGGCCGAATCTGCCGCGGAAATGCTCGAGGCGGCGGGAGCAAAATACGTCCAGCCACACATGCGCCCCTCGAACCCCGGCTGGGCCATCCACGAGGTCGGCATCGCGCGCATGGGCGACAATCCCAGATCTTCCGTGCTCAACGCCTTCCAGCAGGCGCACGATATCAAGAACTTGTTTGTGATGGATGGCGCAGGCTTTGTTTCCTCCGCCTGTCAGAATCCCACCCTCACCATCATGGCGCTCGCTGTCCGCTCCTGCGATTACCTTCTGGACGAGATGAAAAAGAGAAATATCTGATGGGCCGCCATCCGGCCCCTGGGAATGGCCGCGCGCGGGCGGTCACAGACCGCCGGCGCGCGGCTCTTTCGCGCTTCAGCAATTCACCGCCTGGCTTATCCGCCGAAGTTGAATCCTAGATGAATAAAGTCCTGGACGCGGTAACCGTTATTCACCAGGACGACGCTTCCGCCAAACAGGAAATAGCGGAATCCGGGCGGTGGGGTCGCCAGCTCTTCCACCAAGCCGACGGGCAGCGGGCGGCAATACGGCCGATATCGCGGCGCGATCACGTAGCCGTAAGCGACCGGCGGATAATATCCACGGTCATCCTCCCGCCAGCGTTTGCGAAAGTCGCGATCATCGCGGCGACTTCGGAAATAGGCGATCACAGCACGGCGGCCGTAG
>JAKAWO010000347.1 GCA_021827255.1 Acidobacteriota bacterium
ACCAGATCACCAAAGTGATCAAGCGGCAGGCGCTGATTTACTCGACCGAGCGCTTGCAGGTGCGGTTCGGTGAGCTGGGCGACGAAGCCAGCGTGCTCGGCGTGGGCGCGGTTCTTTTAGAGAAGCAATTTGAGATTCCGGCGCTCAAACCGCCTCGGTTCATGATCGAACCCCTCGCTGCCGCAGTCGGGCGAGCGGTGCGGCAACCGCCGGCGCCATCTTCGTCGAAGTCTTCCGACTCCGTCCCGGGCGGCGCGGTGCGCGCCGGCTGAGGGAGGGGACCAGGTCGCGCTCCACGGCACTTAGTTGCCGCCGCGATGGGCTGCCACCCCCCTCGACACCGCGCTTGGCGGCTAGGCTAGGCGTCCGGTCCGAAAGATTTCTCCAGCTTGCGAAGCCGGGCAAAGATCTCCGGGAGGCGGGCGAAGGCGGCGGAGCACTTGAGCCAGAGCTCCTTGTCCATGGCCGGCGAACCGGAAATGACGCGGTTCGGCTCGACATCGTGGGGGATGCCCGTTTGGGCGGTGGCAATCACATTATCGCCAATGGTCAAGTGGCCGGCCGCTCCCACTTGCCCGGTCAGGATCACGTTTTTGCCGACGTTGCAGGTGCCGGCGAGGCCCGCTTGGCCACACAGCAGGGAATTCTCACCGATATCACAGGAGTGTCCGATCTGGACCAAGTTATCCACCTTGACGCCGCGGCGGAGGCGCGTCGCGCCCAGGGTGGCGCGATCAATGCAGGCGTTGGCTTGGATTTCCACCCCGTCCTCCAGGACGACGGTTCCCGCGGCGGCGATTTTGTAATACGAGCCGTCGGCCTGTCGGGCGAAGCCAAAGCCATCGCCTCCCACCACGGCGCCGTTTTGCAGGATCACGTCGTCGCCGATCACGGCCCGCTCGCGGACGACGGCATGAGCGTGAGCGTAGAAGCGATGTCCGATTTTGGCGCCTTCGTAGATAACCACATGCCCTTTGAGGACGCAGTCGTCGCCCATCTCGACGCCTTCCTCGATGATCGTGTAAGGCCCGATCGAGGGGCGGCGTCCGAGCCTGGCGGTCTGAGCGATGACGGCAGTCGGATGGATGGAGGCGAGCGGGCGGGGACGCGGCGTGAAAATCTCCAGCGCCTTGGCGAAGGTCAGGTAGGGATTTTCCGCGCGCAGCGCCGCCCGGCCGCGCCAAGGCTCGTCGGGAGCCAGAATCACCGCGCCGGCGCGGGTGGTCTCGAGCTTGCGCCGATATTTGGGATTGGCGAGGAAAGCCAACTGGTCCGGCCCGGCCTCGTCGAGGGTGCTTACGCCGCGGATTTCCAAGTCGCCTGGACCGTCGAGCGTGGCGCCCAATTTTTCAGCAAGCTCAGCAAGCTTCATGGCCATTGCCTCCTGGAGATGTGGGGCGGCAGATTCCCGAATTGAGCGGCGTCCGCCGATTCCACGCGGGTTCCGGCCCGCGGCGAAAGCCTAGCAGGGGTTCGGAAGCTGCTGCAACTGAAAGTACCAAAGTACCATTACCGCTGTACTCTTGGCAGGCGGGCAGGGGAGGAGCAACAATTTAGACAAGGAAAGCTGGGCACATGGCGCGCCACACCGGACTCTATCGCGCCTAGGCCCTGTGGAGTGGGAGCAGGGCAACCCACACGATGGCGCTCGATCTGATGAGTGATGCCAGGCGGCAAGGGCGGGGATTCCGGGGGTTATCCATGCGAGCGACGGCAGAGCGAATCGGGCACCCCGCCCTTGCGGCTTCCTTCGACGTTCCGCAACGGTGTTGGCAAATTGATAAACGCCTCTTGTTCTCGGGCGGTGATCCGTCTAGACTACTGTTCGGCATCGCACCGGTGAAGGTGAAATGAGGACGAACATCAACGGCATACGCGCTGGCATACGAATCCCGGTCCAGCTTCCTGTCCTCGTGCAGTGGAAGACGCCAGCGGGCGCGCGGCGCGAGGCGCGAGGTAAAACGGGAAACATCAGCGCCAATGGCCTGTTCATCATGGCGCCGGTGCGGCTACGCCACGATACTCCGATCACGTTTATGGTGGAACTGCCGACGGGCATCACGAAAACTCCAATTCAACTCCACGGGCAGGGGCGGGTGGTGCGTCAGCCTTTGGGACGAGTGTCGCCCGGCATCGGAGCTATCATTGACCGCTACGAGTTGAGGAGCCCTGGGGGCGAGGCGTAACATCGGGATTCAGCCGCTCCCGTGATTCAAAACACAAGGTTCCCCAGGGGACGACCTTCCCGGCCAAGATGCGGGCCGCGTGGCCCATGGGAGTTCGGCTTTTCGGGCGCGTCTCGGCAAGCCTTCCGCCGTACAGGTTCAAAGCTCGCGCCGGGGTTTTTCTCCCGGATGTGACATGCGCCGACAAACTCACGGTTCCCGCCGAATCGCCATCTTGATTGCGGATCAGGGTGGGGTGTTTCGCCTCGGGTTGAAGAAGCTGTTCAGCCTGGAGGATGATCTGCGCGTTATCGCCCAAGCGGAAACCGCCGGCCAGGCGCTGGCGGCCATGCGATCCTTCAAGCCGGACATTGCATTCGTTCAATCGGAGCTGGTTGCCCAAGGGCTGCTGGAAGATATGCGTGGCCAGTGTTCGTCGTGCAAAATCATTGTGATGACCTCATCGAGCGTGCAGGAAGAAACGAGCCGCTTCCTGGATGCTGGAGCGGCAGGCATCATCGCCAAATCGGTCGAGCCGGGGATGTTTGTCAAATGCGCCAGGAAAGTGTTTCAGGGCGAGGTGTGGGCGCCTAAAGCTCAGACGGCGCGCCTATCCGGCATGAGCAGCGGTGGGAAACGCCCGGTTCGGCCGGCGGACACGCTGACCCGCCGGGAAAAGACCATCATCAGCTACCTCACGCAAGGCTGGAGAAATCGCGAAATCGCCCG
>JAKAWO010000348.1 GCA_021827255.1 Acidobacteriota bacterium
GATCTTTCGTTGCCTGGGGTGGACGACGGCGCGAAAACGCTGGAGATAGCTATCGCCATGTGCCGAATGGCGGCAGCGGATGGAATTACGCACTTAGTGGCAACTCCGCACTCCAACTACAAATACGGATATGACCGTGAAACTAACCTTGCCAAGCTGGCGGAGCTAGAGGCCGCCGTCGGGCCCACGATCAAGCTGTTGCTGGGGTGCGACTTTAATCTGTCCTTCGACAATATCCAGCGCCTGACGCAGAACGGCCGCGATTTTACGATCAATGGAACAACTTACTTATTGGTTGAGTTTCCGGAGTTTTTCATTCCCGAGCAGATGGACAACGTACTTTATGAGATCGAGGTTTCAGGATTGACTCCGATTCTGACTCATCCTGAGCGCAACCCTGTCTTCCAGCGCAAGGCCGACTTGCTGGACCACTGGGTGAGCCGGGGCTATCTGGCGCAGGTGACGGCGAAATCGTTGACAGGAGGGTTCGGCTCGAAGGCACAGCGGCTTTCCGAGCGATGGCTCTCGCAAAACCTGATCCATTTCTTTGCCACCGATGCCCATGACCTTAGCTACCGGCCGCCCGTCCTCTCGGCTTGCTATCAGAAAGTCAGCGAATTGAAGGGCCGCGAAACCGCCGATCTCCTGCTCATTCAAAACCCTCGAGCGGTGATTGATGGACAGCCATTGCCGCTCGGCCCTCCGCCCAGCGAGTCATCGGGGTCGTCGGCCAAAAAAAGCTGGTTCTCCTTTCTGAGGCGCAAGCGCTAAGATGAATTCGGTGAAGCGGGGGGCCTTGAGGGCAAACGATAAGTTCGTCCGCCCGCCTCCACCCAGAGGCAGTCCTCACTTGATCCGAGCCTCACGGCCTGTTCGCCCAACCATGCTGCGGGGGCAATTAAATACCCTCCCAGCCAGCCTCCGCCGCTGAATTCCCATTCCAAGGCCATGGCGTCCGCCGGGTAGATAACCCCACTAGCGGAAGAATATAAGCTCGGCAGAGGAGGGTGCCCACCCCGTCCGATGACGATTCGGGCGGGCTGCGGACCGAGCGGAATCACCCTGAGCTCCAAACTGTGACTTTTGGCGCGGATCATTTCGCCTTCAGGGGACAATTCAAAGGAGGGATAGAAGTGCGTCAGGCTCTTCAAATGTCCGGCGCCTTCGCCTACCAATCGCTCGCAGATCAGCCAGGCGTCATCCTGCAGCGAAAACCAGAACCGCTCGTAGGCAACTTGGCCGCTAGCGAACCGCGCGCCACGAACCGCCAGGACCTTGAAGCCATCGCCCAGGAATAGCTCATTGGAAGAAGGCGAAGCACTGTTCAATCTGGCGGCGGGAACTTGGTCCTGGAACAACAGAACGTTATGGGTGAGCGGGTTCGAGAAACGCCCGTTGCCCGGCTCGCCCGGAGACGCCGACACGCCAGCATCCACAATCACCAGGCGACCGCGGATCATCAGCTCGTAACTGAGGAAATCCGGGCGCGCCTTCCGGTCGGCGCTCGGCTCAGCCATGACGATGGCCGCCGAATCACTGGGCGCGACCACGCGCAGGAAACCGCCGGATGATCTGCAGACGTCCCCCGGCTTCCAGGAGCAGGAGGCAAGGGCATGGAAACGCTGCTTGCCTTCCTCGCCCAACAGGAGATAGGGCAAGATTCCGAAGTCTGGCGCGATCGCTTTGCACCAGCCGGCGCCGAGGAGCACGGCAGCCAGGGCAAAAGTGTCGTCGAGAAGTTCGGCGGGCGGAGGCTCGCTGCTTCCGAGCAACGTCAGGCGGCCGTCGGGGAGCAGAATCTCTTCCACGTGTCTCAGGCTGGATTCAACGTTTTCCCGCAGGCGCGCCGACACCTCCCGCTGCACCGACCCCGCAAAGAGCATCAACTCAACCGCCGCCCTCGCCTGCCCAACCCCCTCCATGGGGCTCGCGGACGGGACCAAGGGAGCTGCGTCCGCGGGATCTCCGCCCGCATGGATTAAGAGTTGAAAAGCGGCGGTTTGAAGTGTTTCAACTGCCATCGGGGCAAAGAGGCGGCTCGCCAGAAGCAGCGCCACCGCGCCAGCAGCCCGCTCGGCGGCGTCGCTTAGCTGATTTGCCCGCCGTTCAAGGAAAAGGGCCTGCAAGGCCAGGCTTTGAGCTGCCACCTCGAAAAACCGGCCGTCCGCTTCCCAGTCCACACGAGCTAGATCCGCGGCGAGAATCCAATTGCGCACACGGCGTGAGAGTGTGCCAGGCGTCCACCCGGTTCCCTCAAAGGGGGGATTGGAGGCGACCCAATCCGCGATTAGGTAGCGGAGATGCTGGGCGTAGCGCTTTTCGCCGAAGATGCGATAAGCCATGGCGAGGTCAAGCGCGTAATCAAAGCTGTGGAGCTCCCCAAGCCAGGGTGGGCTCTCGGCGTTCTCCCATTGGATACCTTGGCCGAAGGCTTGAAGCCGGTTGAAAAAGATAAAACGGTTTTGGGCCGCGCGGTCTGCGCGGGTCATCAGGTCCAGCAGGGCGGCGTTCAAGGACGCATCGAGAGGCCGCAGCTCGCGCGCGAAGATTTTGGGAATGCGCGCTTGGCCCAGCGCGTTGGCTTGGCGGGCGAGGTGAGCGGCCTCAACGTCCGGCAAGCATTGCGCCACGCTCGATGCGGCGCGCTCGAGGGCCGTTTTGAGGCGCTTGACGCCTGGTTCTGCCACTCGATCAATTTGGGCGATTGGGGCGCGAAATGCAACCCCCGCTTCACCCTCGCCCGCGAGAAGGATTACAATGCCGTCCTCAAGCTAGCGGAGCTCCAGGCGGAACGGAAAATGTTTGCGCGCAAGATCAAAGTCGAGACGCTCGCGCCAGGGGAAGCGAGGCTGTGCCCCCTCGCTTGGCTCGACAGTTACGCGATGCGGAGCTT
>JAKAWO010000349.1 GCA_021827255.1 Acidobacteriota bacterium
CAGGACGCGGACTTCCGAGTCTTCATCGATAAAGTTATTTTCGCTTCAGAGCTAATTCAGCCTGAGCTCAGCCGGAGCGGTCTTACGTCAGCTTGACAGGACCGGTTTTAGTTGGTAGTTATTCCCAGGTGGTAATGAAACGCTTAGCCGCGGAGTCGCCGCGCTAAGCGCTGCGGAGGTCCGATGGGAGGTCCCGCGTTTCTCGGCAAGCAATGGCACGCGCGCTATCGCGCCCAACGTGTCGCCGAGTTCGGCGCATACTGCCGCGAGCAAGGTCTGGCGGTGACGCCTCAGCGCGTGGCAATCATTCGCGCGCTGCTTAGCGCCGAAGACCACCCGCGCGCCGACCAGATCTATGCCAGAGTGCGCCGGCAGCATCCTCACATTTCGCTGACCACGGTCTATCGGACGCTCGAGCAGTTCTGCGAGATGGGGCAAGCGCGCAAAGTTACGCTGCTCCACGAAGGCGCGCGCTACGACGGCAACATCACCCCACACCACCATGTGTTATGCGTGGGATGCCAACGGGTGTTCGATATCGCGTTGCCTGAGGCGGACGGACTGCTCCATGACCGCGAGCGCCTGGGAGAATTTGTTCTCTTGCGCTGCCTGGTCGAGATCCAGGTCTTATGCGGGCAGTGTCGGCGCAAGGGGCAAAACTCGACGGGGGCTAGGCCGCGGCGCCAACGCCCGGTCCAATCCGCGGCGCAATCGTAAAGCCTTGGTTTGTTTGATAAAAAACCGAAACTCTGACTCAAGGAGAAGGGAAAATGGGGAAAGTAGCAAGGGAGGTAGTCGAGAAAGCCGGCATCAATGTCGACCAGCTCGTACAAAAGCTGGTGCGCGCCGCCGGCGCGGAGTTCGCCGCGTAACCCGGATTTCCATATATGGAAATCCGGGTTACGCGGCGTAGGCGTGTGGACACCAGATGAATGGCGCACGTCGGCAGGCGCGGTCGGCGGTAACTGCGCGATGGGAAAGCCAGAATGGGTTCGTAGTTCGTCTCAGGGTTTTTGACTAATTCGAAGGAGGATGGACAATGGAGAATCAGGAGCAAAACTTGTCAACCGAAAGCAAGTGCCCGGTATCGGGCCGCACACACACGGGCCCGACGAATGCGGACTGGTGGCCGAATCAGCTGAACCTGAAAATCCTGCATCAGCCCTCCAATCCGATGCCCAAGGACTTCAATTATGCTGAAGAATTCAAGCGCCTCGACCTGCATGCCGTGATCAAGGACCTCCGTGCCTTGATGACGAGCTCGCAGCAATGGTGGCCGGCTGACTATGGCCACTATGGGCCGTTGTTCATTCGTATGGCGTGGCACGGCGCAGGTACGTACCGCATCGGCGACGGCCGCGGCGGGGCGGGCTCAGGCTACCAACGTTTTGCGCCGCTCAATAGCTGGCCGGACAATGCGAGCCTCGATAAGGCGCGCCGGTTGCTCTGGCCGATAAAGCAGAAGTATGGGCGGAAAATCTCCTGGGCCGACGTCATGATTCTCGCCGGTAACGTCGCCTTGGAGTCGATGGGGTTCAAGACCTTCGGTTTCGGCGGCGGGCGCGAGGACGCCTGGGAGCCAGACGAGACTTACTGGGGGCCTGAGCGCACATGGCTGGCGGAAGATCGCTACCAAAGCCCTGGTCAGTTCGACAATCCTTTCGGCGCGGTTCAGATGGGGCTGATTTACGTGAATCCGGAAGGGCCCAGTGGAAAGCCGGATCCAGTCGCTGCGGCACGCGATATCCGGGAGACGTTCCGCCGCATGGCGATGAATGACTACGAGACTCTTGCGCTCATTGCTGGCGGGCATACGTTCGGAAAAACGCACGGTGCTGTTCCGGAAAGCTATGTTGGCCGCGAACCGGAGGCCGCCCCCATCGAAGAGCAAGGCCTGGGCTGGAAAAACAGCTATGGCAGCGGCAAAGGTGCCGACACCTTCACCAGTGGGTTGGAGGGCGCATGGACCACCAACCCAGTGAAGTGGGACAACAACTTCCTGGAAAACCTATTCGGCTATGAGTGGGAGCTGGTGAAGAGCCCCGCCGGTAAGTACCAGTGGGCGCCCAAGAACGGGTCTGCGGCGGCCACCGTCCCTGATGCCCACGATCCGTCGAAGCGGCACACCCCGGTAATGCTCACGACGGACCTCGCCTTGAGGATGGACCCGGCCTATGCGCCAATCGCGAAGCGCTTTCTCGAGAATCCGCAGGAGTTTGCGGATGCGTTCGCCAAGGCGTGGTTTAAGCTGACGCACCGCGACATGGGGCCTATTTCGCGATACCTTGGCCCGCTCGTTCCCAAGGAGCCCCAGTTGTTCCAAGACCCTGTTCCTCCAGTCGATCATGAATTGATTGGGGAGCGAGACATTGCCGCTCTGAAGGCCAAGCTCCTCGAATCGGGACTGTCGATCTCTCAACTGGTCAAGACTGCCTGGAGGTCAGCGTCGACGTTCCGCGGCTCAGACAAGCGCGGTGGAGCGAACGGGGCGCGTATTCGCCTTGCGCCGCAAAAGGATTGGGAAGTGAACGAGCCGGCCGTACTGGCGAAAGCCCTGCAGACGCTGGAGGGGATCCAAAAGGATTTTAACCGCTCGCAGCCCGGCGGGAAGAAGAAGGTCTCGCTTGCTGACCTGATCGTTCTGGGTGGCTGCGCAGCCGTCGAGGAAGCTGCGAAAAGGGCCGGGCACAACGTCAAGGTTCCCTTCTCGCCGGGGCGCACGGATGCCTCGCAGGAGTGGACCGATGTGGAGTCATTCGCCGTACTGGAGCCGGCTGCAGACGGGTTCATCAACTACCTCCGGAAGGGACAACAAAGATCGGCGGAGGAGCTGCTGGTGGATCGGGCGCAATTGCTGACGCTGACTGCCCCCGAGATGACGGTTCTCGTC
>JAKAWO010000026.1 GCA_021827255.1 Acidobacteriota bacterium
CATCGCTGCCCTGTCCTTGGATCAGTATAACACTCCCTCGGCGTTAGATGCACGATTCATCCTCATCGTCGTGAACGCCTGGACGCCGCCGTGAAACGCATAGCGGTCCCAGGCGGCGCGAGCTGAGGCCCTGCTGCTCCCGCGGTTGCTCAGAGGCCGCCGAAGCGCAGCACGATGCCGGCCGAGACGCGGAAATGAGTGGTGTGATCGGGATTGAGCTGAGCGCGGAGCCAATCAGCTTGAATAGCGCGAACCCAGAGCGGACCGAAGATTTTGATGTCCAAGCCGCCGCCGAGGGCTGTGGCGAAGGCGTTGCCGGTGATGATGCTCGGCGGAGGGCAAGGAACACCCACGGCCTGAAAGCAGGCCGGAGCGCTGAACTGGTTGGTCCCGTGAACGACGCCGACGAGCGCGTGGGCGAAGGGAATCACGCGGGGAATTCCGTGAATGGAGATCTGCGGCCCAAAGAGCGCGGTCGTCTGCCTTTCCTGATATCCCAGGGGCGATCCGTACTGCTGGCTGACGCCGGCGACCAAGCCGAGCCACGGAGCTACGCCGCCCTCAACGGAAGCGTCCCAGCCGTTCAGGTTGAAGCTCGGGCCGGTGAAGCCGGGGCCGCCATTTTGCTGGGCGCGAACCAACGTGTATCCGCCAAAGAGCGCCACGCGCGGGATGAGCTGTGCCCGCAACGCTGGCGCCAGGCCGAAAAGCAGAAAAGCAGCCGCCAATAGTCTTCGCATCGGTTGTCCCTAGGTCGTGACCTGAGCCCCTCGGCCGCTCGCGGCGCTGTCCTTAGCGCCCAAGGACGCCGGCGGGGACACCAGCTCTCCGCTTTGACAGCGTCGCGGGCTTATGTCGTTGCGTATAGAAGCCGCGATCCTTCCGACCTGTCGCAAACCAGGACCCGCGTCTTTGGACAGCAAACGCCGCGCAAACTGATTTCCGCGCGCGGACCTCAGTCCTGCACGCGGATGCGGCGCATTCCGGGGGCGGGGCGCTGTTCCTTGCGCAGCCACTCGATGGTCTCATCGAGCAGCGAGCGCATGGCCTCCAGCACCTCGATGCCCGCGTTGCGCAGGTGACGCGCAGAGGGCGGCAGCGGACCGCTCGCACGGTTCACCAAAGGGCGAATTCCGCGCAGGAAAGCCCGCAGGCATTCCGCCGCCTGGGCGTCTCTAGCTTCGGCTTGAGGTCGTGACTTCCGTTTTCGGTTCGGCATTGTTCCTCCCCATGACAACGACGAGCTCGCCATTGCGCACGCGGGCGCTCAGAGGCTCGCACCGCGCCACCCGCTGCGGAAGCGCGATGTGCCGCTTGTAGCTTCCCACACGAATGACCAGCTCGTCGAGTTTCTTGTAGAGATCCACGTGCTCCGCGCTCACGAACGGCAGCCGCATCTCCAGATGATAATTTCCGTTGACCTTGCGGAATCGGTACGGCGGCTGATCGAAGAACCGCTTGGCCGGGTCGCGTGAACCGTACAGTTCCTTGCCCAGGCCCTTCAGCCGCTCGACGCCGAGCACCTCATCCTGGAACAGTGGCACGCGCCACACGGGCACCGGCGCGAAGAATTCCTCCACCGCCCGAATCCACCGCTCCTGGGTCTGCTTCCAGGCGGTGAAAAACCCCCCTTCGATCGCCTCCGGCAGAATGCGATTGATGATCACCGCGTCCACTGTCATCCCGTAGAGGCAGAAATAGGTGAAGGCGCGCTGCGTTTCTTTGAGGACGACTTTTTCCGGGTTGGTCACCAGGCGCACCGTGGTGATCTCGGGATCGGCCAGAACCTTGTCAATCCCGCAGAGTTTCCGGTGCAGGTCCTCGAGATTGGCAAAGTACTCTTCCTGCGGCAGCGGAAAGTTGGCGAACTTCTCCACCATGGGCCGCACCATGCGCGCCACGCGCCGCTCCAGTTTGAAGATTTTCGACATGTACCATTCGAGGGTGGTCGGGATGCTGACGAAGCGCAACGACTCGCCGGTCGGAGCGCAATCAATCAGCATCACGTCAAAGCTCTTCTCGCGCACGTACTGGTTGACGTAGAGCAATGAACTGACTTCCTCCATGCCAGGAAAAACCGCCAGCTCCTCGGCCAGCGTTTGTTCCAGGCCGGAGACGTTCAACAGGGCGGAAACGTAAGCGTAAACCGAATCCCAGTGGCGGCCAATTTCCTCCAGCACGTCCACTTCCTGAATCCAGACGTTCTTCGCCACCTTGAGCGGCCGGCCGGTGGTGCGGTCCATCAAATCCTGGCTCAAGTCAAACGCATCGCTCAGCGAGTGGGCCGGGTCCACCGACATCACCAGCGTACGATACCCGCGCCGTCCCAGCTCCAGCCCTGTCGCCGCGGAGATGCTCGTCTTGCCCACCCCGCCTTTGCCCGTGTAGAGGATAATACGCACTGTCGCCTGTCCTGCCTCAATTCCAATTTACCTTACTATAAACCGCATGCGCTGCTGGCGGCCCAATTACTTTTAGATGCGCGCGAGGGTCCGAGCGATGATCGGACGAGCCTCAAAAGGCCTGACAGACTGGACTTCTGAGAGTCTGGCGGAGGGTTTGGAGGAAATCGGCAGGCGTGAGCCTCAGCGTGGCGCGGGCTGCAGCTAAATTCCTCGCGATCGCCTGAAGTCAACCTACCTCAGCGGATAAGTCGCGGCGGCCAATGCTCCGGCGTGTCATGCCGCCTGTGGCGAGAGATGGCTCCAGACTATAAACCGGGCCGAAACCAGTCGCACCGCGAGACCGCAGAGCGTAAACAACAACGCGCTGCGCCAGCCAGAAGGCCACCCGGGTGTTCAAAACGCCAAGAACACCGGGTTCTCGAGGATTTGCCGGAGGGTTCGAAGGAATTTGGCGCCTGTGGCGCCATCCACGACGCGATGGTCGCAGGAAAGGGTCATACGGCAGCGGTAGCCGATTTCGATGCGGCCCTCGGCGACGACGGGGCGCTCGTCCACCGCGCCCACGGCGAGGATGGCGGCTTCGGGCGGATTGATGAGGGCGGAGAATTCCTGAATGCCCATCATGCCGAGGTTTGAGACGCTGAACGTTCCGCCGACGTATTCCTCCGGCTTTAGCTTGCGCTCACGGGCGCGAGCGATCAGTTCTTTCGATTCCGCCGAAATCTGCTGCAAGCTCTTGCGGTCGGCGTCGCGGACGACCGGCGTGATGAGCCCGCCTTCGACAGCCACGGCCATGCCAATGTGGACGCGGTTGTGGAAGCGGATGGATTCGCCGAGGAAGCCGGCATTGACCTCGGGATGCTGGCGAAGAGCTGCGGCCGCTGCCTTGACGATGACGTCGTTGTAAGAGAGTTTTAGATTCGGGTCGAGCGTGTTCGCGGATTCACGCAACTCCTTGGCGCGGCGCATGTCCACCTCGATGGTGAGATAGAAATGCGGCACAGGTCCGAGGCTTTGAATCAGGCGCTGGGCGATGACTTTGCGCATGGAACTCAAAGGCTCATCGCGAAACTCAGGCCCGCCCGGCCCAACGGGGATGGGAACGCGCAGCGGACGAGCAGCCCCGGCCGTCTCCACATCGCGGCGAACGATTCGTCCACCCGGACCGGAACCCTGGAGGCGGCCCAGGTCCACGCCCGATTCCTTGGCCAGGCGGCGGGCCAAGGGCGAGGCCAGGACGCGCCCGCCAGCGGCGGCAGCAGGTGCGGTCGCAACTGGCGCGGGGCTGGCCGCGGCGGAGGTTGGCAACGGCGCTGGAGTTGGCGGGGCCGTTGGCAAGGGCGCGGGTTTCTGTTCCGCGGGCTTGGCGGGGGCGGCGGCGGGCGCGACGGCAAGCAGAGCGGAGATGTCCTCCTCCGGCTTCCCGATGACCGCGATAAGCTGGCCGACCGTTGCTGCGCTACCTTCGGCGGCCGTAATTTTTCGGAGCACGCCGGTGCCCATCGCTTCGACTTCCATGTTAACCTTGTCGGTCTCGATTTCGACCAAAGCGTCGCCGTTCGTGACGGAGTCGCCTTCCTTCTTCAACCACTTCAGGATTTTGCCTTCGGTCATGGTGTCGCTGCCCTTGGGCATCAGAACGCGCGTGGCCATGGGAACCTCGGGAAAGCAAGAGTCGAGAGTCAAAGGTCAAAAGTTAAAAAGCAAGAATCAAAAAGGGCCGGCGTGCGCTTGATGCTCCGAGCTTTCGATTCTTGACTTTTCTCGGATTGCCTATTGCCGGTTCAAAACGCGACGCACCGCGGCCACGACGCTCCGCGGGTCCGGAAAGGCAAGGTGTTCGAGCGACTTGCTGTACGGAGTCGGAACGTCGGCGCCGCTCACCCGCAGAATAGGCGCGTCCAGATAATCGAACGCCTGCGCTTGGAGCAAGTCCACTATCTGCGCGCCCACGCCGCAAAACGGCCAGCCTTCCTCGACGATCACCGCTCGATTGGTTTTCTTCAGAGACTCGACCAGCGTCCCAGTATCAAGTGGGCGGAGGGTGCGCGGATCAATGACCTCGGCGTCAATTCCTTCTGCTTCGAGCTCCTTCGCTGCCTCCATCGCCACGTGGACCATCTTGGAGTGGGCGATCACGGTCACGTCGTTGCCGGGCCGCTTGATGTCTGCTACGCCGAGCGGAATCATATGTTCGCCCTCCGGGACATCGCCTTTCATCCCGTAGAGCACTTCGGACTCGATGAAGACCACGGGATTGTCGTCCCGAATGGCGGACTTCAGCAAGCCTTTCGCGTCCGCCGGAGTGGCCGGCATCACGACCTTGAGCCCGGGCACGTGGCAATACCAGGCCTCGAGGGCCTGAGAGTGCTGCGCGGCGAGCTGATGGGCCGAGCCGCCCGGGCCGCGCAAAACCATGGGAATGCCGAATTGCCCGCCCGACATATAGAGCATTTTGGCCGCCCCATTGACCACCTGGTCGAGCGCCAGGATCGAGAAATTGAAGGTCATGACCTCGACAATCGGCCGCAGGCCCGCCATCGCCGCGCCCACCGCGAGGCCGGTAAATCCCAGCTCGGCGATCGGCGTATCGAGCACCCGGTGCGGGCCAAATTCGTCGAGCAGACCGCGGCTCACCTTGTAGGCGCCGTTATACGCTCCCACTTCTTCTCCCAGCAGAAAGACTCGATCGTCGCGTAGCATCTCCTCCCGCATCGCCTGGTTCAAGGCCTCACGGTATTGCATGACGGGCATGAAAAATTCTCCCTTGCGTTTTTTGGGAAGGGCTTACGGCAGGTAAACATCCGCCAAAAGCTCTTCGGGTCCAGGTTCCCGGCTCTGGTCGGCAAATACGACTGCCTGTTCCACGATCTCCCGAATCCGGTTGTCGGTCTCTTCGACGTATTCCTGGGTAATCACGCCGATGCCTTCGAGCGCCGAAATAAACCGCTTGATGGGATCCTTCCGGCGGTGCTCCTCGAGCTCTGCCTTGGTACGGTAGATGCCGTGCGTCGGATCAGACATCGAATGGCCCATATAGCGGTAAGTTCGAGCTTCGATCAGCGTGGGCAGGCTGTCCTTGCGGGCGCGCTCAACGGCCTCGCCGACGGCGTCCCGCACCGCCAGCACGTCCATGCCATCTACGGCGGCGTGGGCCATATTGTAAGCGCAGGCCCGTTCGTGCAGATGCACTATGGAAGCCGTTTTCTCAATGGGCGTGCCCATGCCAAACTCGTTATTTTCGCAGATAAAGATAACCGGCAGCTTCCAAAGCTGAGCCAGATTGAGCGATTCGTGGAAGGAACCGATGTTCACCGTCGCGTCGCCAAAAAAGCAGAGGGTCACACGCGGCTCCCTCAAGTACCGGGAAGCGAACGCCGCCCCCGCGGCGAGAGGAAGATGCGCGCCCACAATGGCGTGCCCTCCATAAAATCCCAGCCGCTTGTCAAACAAGTGCATTGAGCCGCCCTTCCCCTTCGAGCAGCCGGCCGTCTTGCCGCAGAGCTCGGCCATGAGGGCGCCGGGATCCATGCCGCGCGCCAGCGCCTGTCCGTGATCGCGATAGGAGCAGAAGATGTAGTCATCCGGGCCCAGAAACGAAATCGCCCCCACTCCCACCGCCTCCTGACCGATATAGAGGTGGCAGAAGCCGCCGATTTTCCCGAGGGCGTAAAGCTCCGCCGCCTTTTCTTCAAAGCGGCGAATCAAGAGCATTTTCTCAAGAAGGTCTTTCAGGAGGGAGGCGTCAAGCCGGCGGGCGCGCTCTGCCAAGGCCGAGGACGCCGAGGTCTCTGCGCCATTTGTCTCGGTTACATTGGCCACGCTTCGGGCCGTGCTGCCTGATTTCATTTCAAGCCTCCTGCTATTCCTGCGACCCACACCCGAATCGGGCAAATGCCAAGAAGGATCGCGCCTGTGGATAGGAATTGAACTCCCCGATAACGAATCTTTATTCTACAATAACCGCATCAACTTTGGGGAGATGGAAGCGGGACTGCGAGACTGCCTTGGCAAGCGACACTGGGATATTGATTCGTTCTCCGGAATCCCGCACACTTAGGAGCGGGCGTGGCGGCCTGGATAATGGGAGCAGGGATTTTAGCCGTCAGTCGCAAAACGATGGACAACACTCGAATTGAATTTCTGAATGAGACCTTGAAAGCGAGACCCGACGAGCCCTTTCTTCATTATGCCCTGGCTTTGGAGCTTGCTCGCTCCGGCCGCTCTGAAGAGGCTTGGACGCATTTTGAAATTCTTCTGAATGAGCACCCGCAGTACCTGGCGACATACTATCAGGCGGGAATATGGTTGGCGCGGCTTGGCCGGATAGAGCAAGCACGCCGCACCTTGGCGCGCGGCGTCGAAGTCGCCCGCCAACAGGGCAACGCTCATGCGGTGGGGGAGCTTGAGGTTGCCCTCAAGGACCAGGGAGCTGAACCGACCTAACTGAAGCTAGATCGAGCGCCGCGGTCCACCTTGCCCGGCGCGTATCCAACTGCCCGCGCCGGCAGCAGATCAAAGTCGAGCGGTGTGAATCCCGCCGACGGGATCGTGATGGTGGAAACCTTCTCCACCGGTGAAAAGCAAGCCGTCGCTCTAACCTCCGTGTTCGCGGCCGCCGGACTGATGGCCATGAAGCTGGTGGTGGGGATTGAAACGGGCAGCCTGGGAATTCTCTCGGACGCGGCCCATTCAGGGCTCGATCTGGTGGCGGCGGGCGTGACCTATTTTTCCGTCCGGCTGGCGGATAAACCGGCCGATCCGTCTCATCCCTTCGGGCATGGCAAAATCGAGTCGCTGTCCGCCTTCATCGAAACGGCGCTGTTGCTGCTGACCTGCGCCTGGATTGTTTTTGAATCGATCGAGCGGCTCTTTGTTCAGGCAGTGCGAGTGGAACCGTCGGCATGGGCGTTCGGAGTGATGGCGGTTTCGATGATGATTGATACGGTCCGCTCGCGGGCTCTCTATCGCGTCGCGCGAAAGCACCATAGCCAGGCGCTGGAAGCCGACGCCTTGCATTTCTCGACCGACGTTTATAGTTCGGGCGTGGTGATTGTGGGGCTCGCGCTGGTCTGGATGTCCGAGCGATGGAAGCTGCCCTGGCTGGAGCGGGCCGACCCGCTGGCGGCGCTGGTGGTAGCGGTGATTATCGTCAATGTGACGCTGCGCCTGGGCCGCAGGACGGTGGACGAACTGGTGGATGCGGCGCCCGAAGGAGCAGAAGCCTCCATCGCCAAGGCCGTGGCGGGCGTGAAGGGCGTTTTCAGAGGCGACCGTATCCGAGTCCGGCAAAGCGGCAACCGGCTGTTTGTGGACCTCCGCCTGACCTTGGGGAGCAACATTCCCTTCGAGCATGCCCAGTCGGTTATGGATCGAGCGGAAGCAAAAGTCCGCGAACTGTTCCCGACCGCCGACGTGGTGATTCGCGCCGCTCCCCGCCAGCCCGCCCAGGGGGATCTGCTCGAGGAGATCCGGGCAGTGGCGCACCGGGAGAATTTCCTGGTGCATGACGTTGCGGCCTTTGAAGTCGGGGACAGCATTCACGTTGACCTCGACCTGGAGGTGGATCCGACCCTGAAGCTCGAAGAAGCGCACCAGCAGGCCACACGGCTGGAGCAGCAGATCCGAAATGAGGTGGCAGGGGTGGAGCGGGTAAACGTCCACCTGGAGCCGCTGGTGAAAAACGTGGAGGCGGCGGGCGAGGCGGGGCTGGATCAGGCGGCGGTCGAACGGAAACTGGTTGAAATCGCGCGAAGGACCCCAGGCCTGGTGGACTGCCATTCCGTGGAGGCTCACATGGTGGGAGGCAGCATGCAGGTGCGGCTACACTGCACGATGGACCCCCGGCTGCCGATCAGCCTGGTGCATGAGATTACAGAACAGATTGAGTTTCGCTTTCGGAGAGCCTTCCCTCAAATCTCCAAGGTAAGCATTCACGCCGAACCCCAGGGAGGGGCGGAGGAATCCTCGACGCCTCCCGCGGCCTGAGCGGGCGCGATGGCCGCGAGAGGCGAAGTGGGGAGGCTGTGGACGAGGCTCGTCACGGACGACGGGCGTGCCTACGGCTTCGGCTTATCGGTGGCGGATTTTGAGGCCGCAGCCGGAGTCGCTGGCGCCGCAGTATTCGAGGCTTGCACGGGGTATTGCGAATCATAGGCGGCGACGATGGCTCCGGTGATGTTCAGCCCTTTGGCCGCGTAATAAACCGGGACCGTGGAGCCGTCAATCACCAGAGAGTACCCGTGCTGCTGCGCGTATTGGTCAATGACCTGAACCATCTTGCGGCCAATGCGCCGGACAATGTCCTGACGGTCGTAAGTAAAGTCCGTTTGCGCGTCGTCTTCTTCCCGCTTGAGGAGGGTCTCCTTTTCCTGCAGTTCGCGGGTCAAGCGGCGCCCTTCGCTCGTGCTGAGCGTTGCGGCCTGCGTCTGAAGCTGGTTCTGGAGATTCTGGACGGCCTGCTGGTCCTTCCGGATCTGCTCCTGGCGAGGGCGATATTTAGCCTGAAGATCGGTGAACGCTTTTTTCCCTGCGGCGCAATCCAGAATCGCCGTCTGAATATCAATGATCCCAACCTTTCCCCCGGACGTCGCCGGGGGCGTGGCCTGGGCCGCTCCGGCCATCCCTCCCACCAAGAGTCCCGCCAACATCGTGAGGGTTAAAATTCGGTTTCTCATTCCTACTCCTTTGGGGCTTGCTGAAACTGCCTCCCCTAACCTACCTCTATGATGAAATTCGGACGCGCTCCCTCAGAAGGTTCGCGCCACGGTAAAACCAATCCGCGATCGCCGATCCTGCAATCGAAAAGCAGAGAAATAAGGCATCACCTGCTCGTAGGTCGCATCGTTGGGAAACATTGAGCGCGGCGGCAAATCCTGCGGCGGCGTCAGCACATGATCCAGCCGCATCCAATTATACGCATAATAAATCTCAAAGGGAATATTCATCATTGGAATGACGACTTGTAACTCCACTCCGGTCGAGGCGCGAGGCTGGAAGTTCGTTCCCGAGATCGCCTGAAGCGCTTTGGGGAGCGGGAAATACGGAAACTCGGTGTGAAGCTGGCCAAGCGAGGAGGGGGCAATCTGCAACTGGCTCGTCCTTAGGATCATGTCCTCTCCAGCATCCACAAAATACGCCAGGGTCACAGGGCCCATGATCGGGATGCGATACTCGAAGTTGCCATAAACCTCAGTGTCGCCGCCGGGGTAGATGGGCGAGTCGTAAGGGAACGTGGTGGAGGAACCGCACGTGCCATTCGGCTGGCCGCTGGAGCTGATTCCCTGAATCTCATTGCCGGCGTTGTCCCGATTGCAGACCGAGCCGGTCGTTGGAAACCAGGCCACCGGACTGATAGTGCGGAGATCAAAGCCGCGGATGTCATATTCCCCGCCCATGTAAAACCTTGCAAACGGTGGTGGCACTCGCCCTCCAAAACCGGAGATCGTGGAGGCGTACAAGTGGAAGCCCAACACGTTCCGTTTCTTGTTGATGGGATGGAAATATTTGAACTCAAACTCCGGATTGATGGTATAGACGTTGCCGCCCAGCCCGGAAAATGAGAGGGCGGCGTAGATGTACCTCCCGGTGTGAGGATTGAACGAATTGTCCACCGTGTCGTAGAGGTAAGTGGGCATCACCTGGCTCGTCGTGATGCCGGAGAGAGAGTTCGGGCCAACCAGGCCGCTGAAGTTCAAAGCGTCAAAATACGATTGCGAAGCTAGGCTGAACGCGTGGATACTGCTCCTGGAGAAGCTGTAGGTCATCCCAAGGCGGGCGAAACTGCTCCGCAGCGGATAGCTGGCGAAAGCCGTGAAGCCCGAAGAGTTCTCCGCGAAGTTCTGGTAAAGGTACTGGCCGTAGGCGGTGTTTTGCAGGGAGGTGAGATTCAAGCCGGTGGCCAGAGAAGTCTGCTGTAGCTCGTTGTAATTGTAGTAGCTCTTGAAGACCGTGAACCCGCTTGTGATCGGACGGTCGAAGAGGTAGGGCTTGGTGAAGCCGAACTGGTAGAGCTTTTGATAGGTGCCGAACTCCATATCCAGGCTCAGGGTTTCTCCGAGCCCCAGGAAGTTATTCGTCGCGTAATTGAAGCCCACAAAATTGCCCGCCAGCCCGCTGACGCCGCCTGAGAATCCGATGGAGTTGCGCCCCTTCTCGTGGACATGGAGGCGGATGTCCACCGTGTGGTTCTGGTGGTTCTGGCGAATGTCATAATCACTCTTTTTGATGGGATTGAAAAAGCCAAGCTGGTTGACCCGCAGAATGCTCAACTTCCACAATTCGGAGTTGAAGACGGTTCCTTCATAGACCAGCAACTGCCGGCGAATGACCTTGTCGCGGGTCTTGGTGTTGCCGGAGAACTCGATCCGATGCACGAAATATTGATGCCCTTCGGCAAAGTCCAGGGTAAGGTTGATGGTTCTTTTCTTGCGGTTGGGCTCGGGATCCGGCGTCGGCACAAAGTTGATGTAGCCGTACGCGCCGTAAAGCGTAGTGTAGTTCTTGATGGCGGTTCGCATCTTGCCCACGCTGAAGACATCGCCCGGCTTCATGCCAAGGAACGGCGCGATCTTGGCCGTCTTAAAAAGTTTGTTGCCGCGAATGTTGAATTTGCCGAGGCGATACTGATGCCCTTCGTCCACCGGAATGGTGACGTCCACGGCTTTGCCGTGACCCCAGCTCCAGAAGAAGAACGGCCAGCGCCGCTCCGTGTTCTTCATCTTGACCTGGGGCTCCTTGGGCGTGGCGAAAAAATAACCGTGGTTCTGGTAAAGATCCCTGACCTTCTCAAGGTCATAAAGGACCTTGTCCCGGTCATACGTTCTGTGGAACCAATAAAACCAGGGAGGCAGACCGATGGGGCGGACGTCTTTCATGGTCTGAACCAGCACCCGGTTTGGAAACACGGTGTTGCCCGTGAACTGGATCTTGCCGATTTTGATCTTAGGCCCCTCATCTACAATAAAGGTGAGGGCGACGGAATCGGGCGGAATGTTGCGCGTCCGAGCCCGCACGGTGGCAAATTGCCGGCCGTGAGCCGCCAGCATCTCCTGGATGACCACCTCCGCACGCTTTACGACGGTCGGGTCATACTGGGAATCAATCGTCAGGCCGATCTTCTCCTTTTCAAAGGCTTGCATGACGTCAGAGTCGGTGATGGTGTTCATTCCCTTGTATGAGATGCTGCGAACAAGTTTCTTTTCGGTCAGCCAGAAAATCACGATCTTGTTGCCGTCCTTGGCTGTGGCGGCTTCCAGCCGAATGTCGTCGAAATAACCCGTATTCCAAAGGGCGTGGAAATCGCGCTCCAGCCGGTTTACGTCATAGGTCATGCCGGGGCGCGAGAAGATGCGCGCCCGAAGCGTCGAGTCTGGAATGCGGCGGTTACCTCGAAAGATGATTTTATCAATGAGAACTTGTTTGGCCTGCTTTTTGGCCTTTGCCGGGGCCTTGGCTGGCGGGGCCTTCAGATTCAGGAGTTTCTGCGGCGGCGCGGGCGCTGCGGCCTTGGGATTCACAAGTTCGAGCTTCTGCGGCGATTTGCCGGAAGGAGGCTGACGGGCGCCTGCCGGGGGCTTGTTGGCGGGACGCTGGGCTGACGCCAGAGAAGCTGAACGGGAGCCAGAGGGATTCGACGGTTGGGGTGGCGGAGCGGGCAGGGCGGAGGCGGCCGCCGCAAGCAGGGCAATGGCAGTCGCAGCCCTCCCTACCGCGGCGGCGAGTTTTCGACTTCTCAGCTCAAGTCTCCTCTTCCTCAAGAAAAAGCCCTTCTCCTTCTCGCCTGCCACGGTTTAGTTCATTGCGATGCGAGGAGCGCATCGAGGGTTGGCCGAAATGCTCTTTTGCCCTGCGGGAGGACTCAGGGAGCTCCAAGCCGCTCCGATACCCAACCGGGCTCGCGCGTCTCCATCACCGACGACGATGGCGCTAGCGAGAAAGCGGTGTGGCTGCGACGAGCTTGTCCTTCATGGACCGGAAGTAGAGCGCTTCATTCTCAACTACGACTTCCAGAACGGCCGGCGCTTGAATGTCCCCCTGAATCAGGGCTTCCGAAAGCGGGTCTTCCACGTACTTCTGTAATGCCCTCCGAAGGGGGCGAGCGCCATAAGAGCGATCTGTGCACGTTTTTTCCAGAATCCATTTTGCCGCTTCCGGCACTAGGTTGATGGAGATATTCCTCTGACCCAGGTGCTGGTTGGTCTGGCTCACCATCAGTTCCAGGATTCGAACGAGGTCGTTTTCCGTGAGCGCGTTGAAGACGATGATCTCGTCCACCCGGTTGAGAAACTCCGGATTGAAAAGGCGCTTGACCTCGCTCATCACCAATTCCTCGAGCTTCTTTTCGGTGGCACCCTCGGCTGCCGACTGGAAGCCGAGGTGAGCCCGCCGCTCGAGGTAGCGGGCGCCGATATTCGACGTCATGATCATGATGGCGTTCTTGAAGTCCACCGTATTGCCCAGCCCGTCCGTCAGTTGCCCGTCTTCAAAGACCTGCAGCAGAATGTTGAAAATATCTGGATGAGCCTTCTCGATTTCGTCCAATAGGACGACGGAATAAGGCGTGCGGCGCACTCGCTCCGTGAGCTGACCACCCTCTTCGTATCCCACATAGCCGGGAGGAGAGCCGATCAGCTTGGAAATCGAATGTTTCTCCATAAACTCGGACATATCGAAGCGAATGAGGGAGCGCTCGCTTCCAAACAGGAAGGCGGCGATCGAGCGCGCCATTTCCGTCTTGCCAACTCCGGTGGGCCCAAGGAACAGGAAGGAGCCCACCGGGCGGTTGGGCGACTTCAATCCCGCGCGGGACCGGCGGATGGCTCGCGCCAGCGCGGAAATCGCCTTGTCCTGGCTGATGATCCGCTTGTGCAGCTCTTCCTCAATACGGAGGAGCTTGGACATTTCCTCTTCTTTGATCGAGTTGACGGGAACGCCGGTCCAGCGCGACACGACTTCCTCGATGTCGTCGCGACCCACGACGCCGATCGCCGTCTCGTCAATGCTGTATTTTTCCCGCAGCAGCCGGAGGTTCTCGCGCTCCTTGCGCTCCTCGTCGGAGTAAAAGCGGGCCTTCTCAAATTCATGGTTGGCGATGGCGTTCTCCATCCGGTGAACCACGAATTTGATGCGCTTCTGAACATCCACCATTTCTTCGGGCAGGGCGCTTTGACGCAGTTTTACCCGCGCCCCGGCCTCGTCAATCAGGTCCACGGCTTTATCGGGGAGAAACCGATCCGGAATGTATCGGCTCGAATGATAGACGGCAGTGGTCAGGCCCTCGTCCGTGTAACTGACGGCATGGAACTTCTCGTACCGCTCCTTGATGCCCATCAGGATCTTGATCGCCTCGGCCTCGGTGGGGGGAGGAACTTTAACCGCCTGGAAACGGCGCTCGAGGGAGCGGTCGCGCTCGATGGACTTGCGAAATTCCGCCGGCGTGGTGGCGCCGATGCATTGAATCTCGCCGCGCGAGAGGGCGGGCTTCAAGATGTTGGCGGCGTCGAGCGAACCCTCCGCCGAGCCCGCGCCCACCAGAGTGTGGATCTCGTCAATAAAGATGATGGCATCCTGCGCCTCCATCAGCTCTTTCATGATGGTTTTCAATCGCTCTTCAAACTGGCCACGATACTTGGTGCCGGCGACGATCAGGGAAAGGTCAAGCGCCAGGATGCGCTTGTCGGCAAGGAACGGCGGGACGTCTCCCTCGGCAACGCGTTCGGCCAGCCCCTCGACGATGGCCGTCTTGCCCACGCCCGGCTCGCCGATCAGCACGGGGTTGTTCTTCGTTCGCCGGCAAAGTATCTGGATGGCTCGTTCCAGCTCTCTTTCCCGGCCGACCAGCGGATCGAGCTGATTTTCCCGCGCCGCCTGGGTCAGGTCACGGCTGAATTCCGACAGCAGCGACGTTTCTTTGGGGCGGCTAGCGGACGCTTTTTCGTTTTGGGCGCGGCTCATCTCCTCGCGAAGGGCGGAGAGCCGCAGCCCCCGCTCGTGAAGGATCTCCGCCGCAAATGACTTGTCTTCGCGCAGCAACCCGAGCAGCAAATGCTCCGTTCCGATGTGCTTGTGGGAGAGACGCTCCGCCTCTTCGGCGGCGTAAGCCAAGACTCGCTTGCACTCTTGGCTGAGAGGCAACTCGACCGAGGTCGAAACCTTCTCCCGCGCCGGGGTCTTGCCTTCGATCTGCTTTCGGATGGATTCAATGGAGGCGTGGGAACGCAGAAAACGATTGGTCAGCGCCTTGTCCTCTCGGAGCAAGCCTAGCAGGAGGTGCTCGGTTTCGATGTAAGGGCTTCCAAACTGGCTGGCCTCGTAGCGGGCAAAAAAAACAACGCGACGCGCTTTCTCCGTGTATCTCTCGAACATAGCTCCTCAGTTTATCTCGCGGCCTCGCGGGTTTCGGGGGCCGGAGGGCTTTCAATAAAACCGTGGAACTACGGTCTCGATCAGCTGACCGTTTTCAAGCCGCAACGTCCGAGAAGCGCGTTGCGCCAATTCCAGATTATGCGTCGCGACCACCGACGTCAATCGGTGGGTCTGGTGCAGCCTCTCGAGAAGATCCATGACCAGGCCTGCCGTTCGGCGGTCCAGGTTCCCCGTCGGTTCATCCGCCAGGAGCAAGGCCGGGCGGTTAGCCAGCGCCCTCGCCAAGGCGACGCGCTGCTGCTCGCCGCCAGAAAGCTCCCCGGCGCGTCTTCTCGAAGCCTTCTCAACTCCGACTTCCCCCAGGAGGCTCTGGGCCTGCTGCCGCGCCTCTTCAAATCCGGTTCCGGCCATGAGCTGAGGCAGCATCACGTTTTCGAGCGCCGTAAACTCCGGCAGAAGGTAGTGCAATTGCCAGACGAACCCCACCCGCAAGTTTCGGTAAGCGGCTCGCTCTGCTGCGGTAAATCGGCTGAGCTCCTGCCTCCTAAAGTATAGCTCACCGCGCGTTGGAGTGTCCAGCGCTGCCAGCAGATGGAGCAGCGTCGTTTTGCCCGCCCCCGACTCGCCTAGCAGCACCACGCGCTCTCCTTCCAGCACCTCCAGGTTCAATCCGCTGAAGACGGCGACCTCCTCCGCGCCAGAGCGGAAGATTTTGGTCAGATTCTCAGCTTGAAGCAGCGGCGATGGCTCCGTCTCACTCCTCATTCGTACCTCAGAATTTCTGCCGGATTCAGTTTGGCGGCCGCTCGCGCGGGATAGAGCGTGGCCAAAAAGCTGATGGCGAGGGCGGCTGCCGCAATCCACACCCCGTCCCAAAGGCGAGGATGGAACGGCACCGCCGGCAAGGAATAAACCTGCGGGGACAGGGGGAACAGGTGATACCGCTGTCCAGCCCAGGAAATCCCATAGCCCAGCAGGAGCCCCAGCGTAGTGCCGATCGCGCCGATCGCGAGGCCATGCAGCTTGAAAATCCTCGACACTTGGCCGGGCCGCGCCCCCATGGACATGAGCACCGCAATGTCACGGTTTTTTTCCATCACCATCATGGTGAGCGTAATGAAAATGTTGAGCGCCGCCACGAGCACGATCAGCCCGATGGTTAGGACCGTCACCAGGCGCTCCAGATTCATCGCCGTCAGCAACGATTTGTTCTGCTCCATCCACGTGGTAGTATCAAAGCCTGGGCCCGCCGCCTGACGCAGCGATCGAGCCACCCGTTCGGCATGATAAACATTGTCAACTTTGAATTCGATATCCGACACAACGTTCTCCAGATCGAACAGCCGCTGCGCCGCCGAGAGGTTGGTGAAGGCCCAGCTCGAATCGAAATCATAAAAGCCGGAATCGAACACCCCCACCACGCGAAAGTGGCGGTATTTCGGGACTGTCCCAAAGGGCGTCAGCGCGCCTTGCGGGCTTGTGACTAGCACAGTGTCCCCCACAAAGACTCCCAGCGACTTTGCCAGGTCCTTGCCCAGGATGATCGGGTCGGCGCCCGGAAAGGTTTGGGAAAGCCCTTCGAGCGAGCCCTCGGGAAGATGGCGCAGCAGCGTTCCGACGCGCACCTCGCGTTCGGGCTCGATGCCCTTCAGCACCGCGCCCTGCGCGCGTTGCCGGCTGGAAATGAGAACTTCCTCATAAATCGCGGGGGCTGCGGCGACCACGTGCGGCAGTTTGGAAAGCCGCTCGGTGAGAAG
>JAKAWO010000027.1 GCA_021827255.1 Acidobacteriota bacterium
GCATCCATTTGGGCCTTGACCTCAAGGGCGGTTCGCGCTTGATTCTCCAGGTTCACGTCGAGGACGCCGTGAAGGTGACCGCCGGTCAGGCCCTCGAGCGATTGCGCGATGAAATGACCAGCCGGAAGATCCCCTATGCCGACATCGAGCCGCAAGGCGACACGTCCATCCTGATTAAAGGCCTGCCGGATTCGAGTTCAGGAGCGTTTCAGTCTCTCGTCAACAGCGAGTTCTCCACTTGGAACGTAGCCCTGGTTCCCGGGGATGCGACGGCGCGCCTGCTCTCGCTGAAGCCCAGCGAGATTGGGACCATCAAAGACGAAGCGTTGAATGAGTCGCGGAACACGATTATGCGCCGCATTGACGCGCTCGGCCTCGTCGGGCCGGAGGTGGCGGATTACGGCCAAGGGGATTATGAGCTGGTCGTGCAGTTGCCCGGCGTCAGCGACCCGACGCACATCGAGAACGTCCTCCGGACGCAGGCCATGCTCGAACTTAAGCTGGTCCGCGACGGGCCGTACCCGAGCCGCGACGCGGCCCTCGCCGCCCACGGAGGCATTTTGCCGCCGGATTCCCAACTGCTGCCGGGTTCAGCAGAGACTTCGAGCGGCCCGGGAGGTGGGCAGGCGTGGTACGTCGTGGATCAGGTGGCGGCGGTGACGGGAAGTGACCTGACCAGCGCCGAGCCGGGCTCGGGGCAGAACGGGAACGCAGTCGTCAATTTCACGCTCAACCGCGACGGCGCGACGCGGTTCGCGCACGTAACCGGGGACAACGTCGGCAAGAATCTGGCGATTGTTCTGGACAATCACGTGGTTTCGGCCCCGGTCATTGACAGCCAGATTAGGGACCGAGGCGAGATTCGCGGCAGCTTCACGCCTCAGCAAGCTGCCACGCTGGCGCTGGAGCTGCGCTCCGGGGCGCTTCCGGCCTCGATCGGCATCCTGTTTGAGAACACCGTAGGGCCTTCCTTGGGCGCGGATTCGATCCGGCACGGGGTCATAGCGAGCCTGGTCGGGTTTATTGCCATTATTGCGTTTATGCTGATCTACTATCGGGGCGCAGGCATCAACGCGGATGTGGCGTTGATTCTGAATTTGGTCATCCTGGTGGCGGCGTTTGTGTATTTCGGCGCCACGCTAACCCTGCCCGGCATTGCGGGAGTGATCCTGACCGTCGGCATGGGCGTGGATTCGAATGTGCTTATTTTTGAAAGGATCCGGGAGGAGTTGCGCTTAGGCAAGGCGGCGGGTGCGGCGGTGGCGGGAGGCTTCGAGCATGCCTTCGTCACCATTATCGACACGCACGTCACCACCGTCGCTTCGGCGGCCATCCTCTACAGTTTCGGGTCCGGCCCGGTTAAGGGCTTCGCGGTGACGCTGACGATCGGCCTGATTGCGAACCTTTTTACGTCGGTCTTTGTGTCACGGACGATCTTTGATTACGTGCTGACGCGGCGGGAAAAAGGAGCGGCCGTCAGCATCTAAGACGATTTTCAGGAACTTGGCCGCGATTTGCGGTGTCTGATAAGAAGAGGAAGCGTAAGAACGGATTATGGAATTTTTCCACGAGCCCAAAATTGACTGGATGGGGATGAAGTGGTACTTCATCAGTCTTTCTTTTGTTCTCATTGTGGCCGGCGTCGTTTCGATGGTCATCCACCACGGGCTGACATATGGGATTGAGTTTCGCAGCGGCACGCAAGTGACCGTAAAGTTCTCAAAGCCGCCGGACGTGGGAGCCATTCGGCGCCAATTGGCGGCCGAAAACCTGCGAGGGGCTTCGATCCAGAGTATCGGCGCATCCAGCGAACACGAAGTGATGATCGAACTCCCGCTGACAGGGAACGCGCAAGGCAGCCAGGCTCTGGACACCGGCAAGACGGACATTGTGAAGGCGCTGGCAAGCATTTACGGAGTGGGGCCGGCTGGAAAGATGGACTTCAACAACGCCAGCACCAACACGGTGGCCGACCATCTGGTGGTGGCCGACCCGTTGGGCCTGGCCAGCCGCGGCATGGGCGAGGCGACAAAGACTTATTCGAATCTGGCCCGGGCGATGGTCAATTTTCGCAATGACCCCCCGCACAGCGGCCTGATCAGCGATTTCCAGGAATTGAGCTCCGTGCCAGGGGTGACGGCGCCGGTGATCGGCGCGCTCCAAAAGGATTTTTACCTTTCGAGCTTCGCCATCCGGAACACGGAGATCGTGGGCCCCAAGGTGGGGTCGGACTTGCGGCGCCAAGCGCTTTATGTCACCCTAGCGGGCCTTGCCGCCATGCTGATTTACATCTGGTTTCGGTTTGAGCTAAGCTACGGAGTGGCAGCGGTGATTGCCACCTTTCATGATGTGATTATTACCATTGGTTTTTTCTCCCTGCTGAATAAAGAAATTTCGTTGACGGTCATCGCGGCGCTGTTAACGCTGGTGGGTTATTCGATGAACGACACGATTGTGGTCTTTGACCGGATCCGCGAGAACGTGCGCTTGACCAAACGGGCCAATTTCCTTGAGCTGGTCAACCGCAGCATCAATCAGACGCTGAGCCGAACGATTCTGACTTCGGGGCTGACTTTCCTGGCCGTCCTGTCTCTTTTTCTTTTTGGGGGTGAAGTGATTCACGGGTTTGCATTTGCGCTGGTGATTGGTGTTATTATCGGCACGTATTCTTCGATTGCCATCGCCAGCCCGGTCCTGCTCTATTGGCAGCAGCGGACGGGAAAAGGCGGAGCGGTGAAGGAGAAAGCTCGAACCTACGATCGAGAGGTCGCCGCGGCGCGGCGATAAGTAAAGACTCCCGCCGGGGCTTCCAGGGCTCTTGGCAGGGGGGTGGTCAGAGGAGGGTACTGACATGTTTGACGAGACGCTACTGGATTCGTCACCTTCCCGCGCGCCAGTATTGAAGAGCGCGCACTGGGTTATCTCCGTGGTGGTGGGGCTGGCGGGGCTGGCCCTGTGGTATTTCGGCGCCCCGATGATTTTGGGCCCAGCCGAGAATGCCAAGATTCTGCTGACTCAGTCGGTGCTGTTCGGTGGCCTACCGTTCTTCTTCTATGCGTTGATGATTTGCTATGTCTTTGCGGACGCGCGTCATCTCGAATTCAGCGCCCTGTTCTGGATCGCGGTGGTCGTCGTCCTGAACCTTGTGGGGTTTATCCTCTACCTTATCTACTCCGCGAAGCGAACCGGGAACTGGAAGCGGGCGACGCTGCCCATTGCGTATATCTTTGAAGTCATTCTGATCGGCGGAATGATTCTCTATCCCTTGATTTACACGAATGCCCTCCCGAAAGGCCAGCTCATGACGTTCCTTGTGGCTCCGCCGCCCCCGCCCCCGCCGCCGCCTCCACCGGCTGCCGCGCCACCCAAGATCGTGGTTCACCAAGTCTCCTTGCAACAATTGCTGAAGGCCCCCACCGTTATTCCCAAGACGATTCAGATCATCAAGGACCAGCCGCGGCCGCGGGGTGCGGTAGGCGTGGTGGGCGGCGTGCCAGGCGGAGTGCCGGGCGGGACGGCGGGCGGGGTCATGGGAGGGATTTTGGGTGGATTAGGCGCCGCCGCTCCTCCGCCCCCCCCCAAGCCGCAGGCGCCATCCAGGATCACGGTCGGCGGCCAAGTGGAAGCGGCGAAATTGATTTATGGGCCGACCCCCGAATACCCGCCGCTGGCCAAAATGGCTCGCATCCAGGGCACCGTAAGATTGCAGGCCGTTATCGCCAAGGATGGCACCATTAAGGACTTGACCGTCGTCTCGGGGCACCCGCTTCTGGCGCCGGCCGCGCTTGCGGCTGTCCGGCAATGGCGCTACCAGCCGACTCTATTGGATGGCGTGCCAGTAGAAGTAGAAACTGAGATTGATGTGAATTTCACTTTGGCAGATTAGACTTGTCCGCTTTCGCAAAACTTTTGAGGAGGAAATAAGGGATTATGGCAGCTTTAACTTCGATCGTTCTGAGTTTGCTGTTTCAGGCCGCTGCGCCGACCAGCTTCGACCCTTTGGGCATGTGGAAGTTGATGGGGTGGCCGGCCCGCGCGGTGGTCGTCGTGCTTTTCTTCATGTCCGCCTGGTCCATTGGCGTCATGATTGACCGGTGGATTGCTTACCAGTCGGCGAGGAATGAATCGCGCGCTTTTGCGCCTGCTGTGGCCAACGCGCTGAAAGATGGCAAGATTGACGAAGCCATCTCGATCGCCGAGCAAAACAAACGGAGCCACCTGGCCAAGGTGGTGACGGCGGGATTGCAGGAATTTCAAGCCCACCAGGTTTCCGCTGAAATTTCCGGCGAGACCATCGAAGCCTCTCGACGCGCCCTCGAGCGGGCATCGGCGATCGTTCATGCCGAGTTGAAGCGCGGGGTGTCCAGCTTGGCGACGATCGGCTCGACGGCGCCCTTCGTCGGCCTGTTTGGGACGGTGCTGGGCATCATTCACGCCTTCCAGGGCATTTCGGCGCAGCACACGACGGGGATCGGCGCGGTGGCGGGCGGCATTTCGGAGGCTCTGGTGACCACCGCCGTGGGGCTGTTTGTCGCCATTCCTGCGGTCTGGGTCTATAACTACTTCACCAGCAAGATTGAGGCCTTCGACGTTGAGATGGACAACTCCTCTTCCGAGCTGGTGGATTACTTTATCAAGCGCTCGGGAGGGGGGAAGAAGTAATGGCGTACAAACCCAAAGCGCCGGAAGCGGTGGCGGACATCAACGTGACGCCGATGGTGGACGTTATGTTGGTGCTCTTGATTATTTTCATGGTCATCACCCCCCTGCTTCAGCATGGGGTCTCGGTGAGGCTTGCGTCGGCGCAAAACGGCCGTCCGATGCCCGGAGAAGAGAAGACCAACTCCGTGGTGATTGCCATCACGCGAGACGGCAAGTTGTTTCTGGGTACGAGCCCAGTGCGAATGAGCCAGATCACCACCAAGGTCAAGAATCGCCTGGCGAACCATCTTGACAAGATCGTTTATCTGAAGAGCGACGCTCGGGCGAAATATGGCCAGGTGACCTCAGTGGTGGATGACATTCGCGCCGCGGGGGTGGAGCAGTTGGGTTTGTTGACCGAGCAGGTCCAACAGCGCCGACCGACGACGGCGGTGTTACCGCCGCCGGCCACGTCGCCTTGATGAAACTTAAGGGCTGATGAAACACGCAAGATGACCGAGGAGGGTAGTGCTATGGCAATGACAGTTGGGGGCAGCAAAAGCGGGACGATGGTGAATCTTAACGTGACACCCTTGATTGACGTGCTGCTCGTTTTGCTGATTATTTTCATGGTGATCACGCCGCTGACTCCGCACGGGTTGGATGCTCTTGCGCCGCAGCCCAATCCGAACGCCAAGCCCGATCCGGCGGTTTTGGCCAGGACGGTTGTGGTTTCCATGGATGCCAATCGGCAGGTCAGCATCAACCAGCAGCCCGTGGATATCCGAGAGCTTGGGTCGCGCCTTATGGACATCTTCAAGACTCGCAATGACCGGGTGATCTTCATCAAAGGAGACCCCACGCTGGATTTTGGCGATATCGCTCAGTTGATTGATATTGCCAAGGGCGCCGGAATTGACAAGATCGGATTGATTACTCATAACCTCGAGATGGGCCACTAACCCCGCTGGTCAATCACGGAGGAACCTCGATGAGATTTCAGAAGCTCACCCTGCTGGGTGGGGTGCTGGTGGTGGTTGTCGTATCGGGCGGATGCACCCACATTATCCAAAGTCTTAAAGCTCGGAACCAGCTTAATAAAGGCGTTTTAGCTTTTCGGAACGCTCAATATCAAGCGGCGATCGAGGACTTTAAGCAAGCCGTCAGCCTGGATCCGAAGCTTCTCAACGCGCGGCTTTACTTGGCGACGGCTTATTCCCAGGAATATATCCCGGGCGCGGATACCCCTGACAACGACAAAATGGGAGAACAGGCGGTCCAGGCGTTCAAGGGGGTTTTACAAATGGATCCTCAGAATCCCACCGCCTTGGCCAGCATTGCTCAGTTGTATTACAACATGAAAGACTTTGAACGAGCCAAGAAATACCAGCGGGAACGGCTCACGGTTCAGCCCAATGATCCGCAGCCTTATTACTGGATTGGCGTCATTGATTGGTTGCAATGCAACGTCACGGACATGAAACTTCGGAAATCACTGAAGCTGAACGTGCCCACGCCCAACGGGAATTTCCCTCCCCTGCCCCCCCGAGCGCGCCTCCAACTGGGAGACAAAAACGGTAAGCTGATTGACGAAGGGCTGCAAGCGCTCAATAAGTCTTTAGAGCTTAAGCCCAACGACTTTGACACGATGGCCTACTTGAATTTGATGTATCGTCAGAAGGCGGATATTGAGACCGACAACGCGGAACGTCTCGCGGACTTGAAGACGGCAGACAACTGGCAGCAGAAGGCGATTGACGTTCGCAAGGAAGCCGCGGAACATCCCGCGACAACGAGCAGCGCGCAGTAGCTCCTATACGAGAAACGGCTTCCGCGGGCTGCGCGCGGACCGGCCGCGAAGGCATTTTGGCCTGCCCTGCAACCAGAGCCCCGCTCCGTTATTCACAGTTGCATTTCGAGTTAAAAGCATGGGCGGCGTTGCTCCCCAGGCTTCGATCCCCACGCATCAAAATCCAGCAGTGACTGCAATGCCCTAACCAAAAGAAGGGGCTTCCCGGTTGACCCAGGGGCAACCCTTGAAGCAGTTTGGCCGCCGACCCTACAATGCTTAGAGAGAGCATGACAGACTTTAAGGAAATTGCGAGGCGGGTCGAGAGTTACCGTCGCGGCGAAAATCTGGACTTGTTGACGCGGGCTTACGAGTTCTCGGCGCGAGTCCATGAAGGACAGAAGCGCCTCTCGGGGGATCCCTATATTTCTCATCCCCTGGAGGTCGTCAGCATTCTCGCCGACCTGCGGCTCGACCTGGTCTGTTTGGTGGCTGGCATGCTGCACGATGTGGTCGAAGACACCTCCACCAGCAGCGAGCGCCTGGAGAAGGAGTTTGGATCGGAGGTAGCGCGGATCGTCGAGGGCGTCACCAAGATCGGGAGGATTCAGTTTCTGAGCCCAGAAGAGCAGCAGGCGGAGAATTTCCGCAAGATGCTCCTGGCCATGGTGGATGATGTTCGCGTCATTCTGGTAAAGCTGGCAGACCGGCTGCACAATATGCGGACGCTCGATTTTCTCCCGCCGGAACGCCGCCGCCGAGTTTCCCGCGAGACGATGGAAGTCTATGCTCCTATCGCCCATCGTCTAGGCATGGGCAAGTTGCGCGGCGAATTGGAAGACTTGGCCTTCCGGTACCTGGAACCGGAAGCCTACGAGGAAGTCAAAAAGGAGGTCGAGAACCGGCGCAAGGTCAACGAGGAATTTCTGAGGGAAGTCCACACGCTGGTGGAAGCTAAGATGAAAGAGTACTCCATCCCCGCCCGCATCGAGGGGCGCGTCAAGCGGCTTTATAGCATCTGGCAGAAACTTTCGCGGCAGCGGGTGACGATCGAACAGGTGTACGACCTGCTGGCGGTTCGAATTATCACCGATACGGTCAAAAACTGTTACGCGGCATTAGGAGTAATTCACAATACGTGGCGGCCGGTTCCCGGCCGCATCAAGGATTTCATCGCTATTCCCCGACCCAACTCTTACCAGTCGCTGCACTCGTCCGTGATCGGCCCGCACGGCCAGCCTTTCGAAGTCCAGATCCGGACGGAGGAAATGCACCGGATTGCGGAGGAAGGGATCGCCGCGCACTGGAAGTATAAGGCGGGCCAACCGTTTGCGCCTGACGACGAAGAACGCTTCACCTGGCTGAGGCATCTGGTCGAATGGCAACAGGAGATGCGTGACCCCGGCGAGTTTCTCTCCACGCTCAAAATTGATCTTTACCCCCAGGAGGTGTACACCTTCACGCCGAAAGGGAAGGTCATCGTCCTGCCCCGCGAGGCGACCCCCGTGGATTTTGCTTACGCCATTCACACCGAAGTCGGCCACCGATGCGCGGGCGCCAAGATCAACGGCCGCATCGCTCCGTTGCGAACCAAGCTGCGCAACGGGGATATCGTCGAGATTGTCACCCATCCCGACCATGTGCCAAGCCGCGATTGGCTGGCGTTGGTTAAAACCTCGCGGGCACGAGATAAGATTAAGCACTGGACCAATCTTCAGCAGCGGCGCCAAGCCGTCGATATCGGGAGGAGGCTGATTGAAAAGGAGGCGCGGAAATATGAAGTGGCCTTAAAGAGGCTAGGGGAAGAGGATTTTCGGAAGGTGGCGCAAGAATATGGCTGCGCGCAAGTTGAGGACCTGTACGCTGGCATCGGATTTGGGAAATTTGCGGCCCGCCAGGTCCTTGGCAAACTGGTCCCCTCCGTCCCCTTGGAACCCGATCACTCCTCGCGACTCGCAACCCGCGTGAAATCCGCGCTGGGCATCAAGTCCGATCTTGCAATTCAGGTCCACGGCCTTAACGATCTCCTGTTGTATCGCGCCAAGTGCTGCAATCCGATCCGAGGGGAGGAGATCATTGGGTATATCACCCGCGGCAAAGGGATCGCCGTCCACTCGAAGAGCTGCCCGAACGTCCAGAGCCTGATGTATGATGTGGAGCGCCGGATTGAAGTGGAGTGGTCAGGGCCCAAATTCACCTTCTATCCTGTCAAGCTGATGCTCTTTACCGCAGACCGGCAGGGCATGCTGGCCGATGTCACCGCGGCCATTAGTGATGTCCACTCCAACATTCAGAATATCGCCGCCCGCACGGGCGACAACCAGGCTCACATTGACGTCACGGTGGATATCGTGGACAAGGACCACCTGGAGAAAATCATTTCGTCCTTACGAAAGATTGAAGGAGTCTATCAGGTCGAACGCGTGATGAGTCCGCGATAGATGCGAACCCGCCGTCGAGTGTCCGCCGGGCCGGCATCGGATGCGCTTTTGGCAGCCAACGCGCTCTGAGGGTTGAAGATTCACCGCACCCAAGGCGGACTTACGCAGGTTTGACGACTTTCCCCGAGCGGAGGCAGGCGGTGCATACCCGGAGGGTCTGATGCACGCCGTTGACAACCGCGCGAACCCGTTTCAGGTTGGGATTCCAGCGGCGGCGGGTTACATTATGGGCGTGACTGATGTGGTTCCCGTAAGCAGGTGCTTTCCCACAAAGATCACAGGAATGAGCCATGAAAAAACTCCTTAGAACTAGCCGTTGTCGGGCGCGAAATTTCATTATAGCACGCGGACTGCGTTTTGCCTATTGGCGGGGCAGATCGCAGCCACTGCGCTTGCGGCTCCGAGCAGACTCGGGCGCCTCTGATTTGCTGAAGTCCAGGCTGCGCGCCTCTTCAGGCTGTCTATGTCTGATCCTTGCCGCCTTGATTTTTACCGCCGGTTGTCATGGCGGGCCCCCTTTGAGCGGAGACGTGTGGGCACGAGTGGATGGACAGCCGATCCTTCGGCAGGAGGTTGACAAAATCTATCATGAGCGAATAGCGGCGGGCAACGACGCTGCGGACCCAGAGGAGGCGCTCAATTTCAAGCTGAATATCCTGAATCAGTTGATTAATGACCAAATTCTGGTTGGATACGGGCTGCGCTCCGGAATTACGGTTTCCGAAGCTGAGGTGGACACTCGCATTGCACAGCTAAGGAGTCCCTACTCGCCCCAAGAGTTCGAGCAGAAGCTGAAGCAGCAGGGAATGAACCTTGCCGATTTAAGGCAGGAGGTGAGGACGAGTCTGCTCATCAGCAAGCTCATTAACCGCGATGTTAGCTCCCATGTTTCAGCCAGCCAAGCAGAGCTTTCCGCCTACTACAACCGCAACCAGGCTAGCTTCAACGTGCCGGAAACGGAATATCATCTAGCTCAGATCGAGGTCACACCGTATCCCGACACTGTGGTCCGCAACCTAAAGGACGATGATGCCAAGAATCCAGTGGATGCGCAGCGCAAGATTCAGGCTCTTTACGCGCAGCTACGGGCAGGCGCCAGTTTCAAAGCGTTGGCTGAAAATTATTCGGAGGACCCCCGCACGGCGCTGAGTGGGGGCGATATGGGCTTCGTTCCAAAGTCGGCGCTTAACGCTAACCCAGAGCTCAGGAAAGTTGTTTCCACTCTCAAAGTGGGACAAATCTCAGGCATTATCCAAACCCGGTCGGGGTATCACATCGTCAAGCTGCTGGGGATCGAGAAGGCGGGCCAGCGAACCCTTTCAGACCCCGAAGTTGAGGCGACGATTCGTAAGACGCTGATGAATGAGAAGGAGCAGGTCCTCCGAGCTGCATACATTGAGGTCCTGCGGGACAAAGCGAAAGTCAGAAATTATCTCGCGGAAAGCATTCTGCAGCAGGCAGGAGCGCCACTAAAGTGACCTCGACGCAAACCCATTGCAAACGTCAGCCGCAGCGTCGCGCTCTGTATCGAGGCTTCGGCAAGAGAGAGTGATGATTCCGCAAGTTAGGGAAAGGTAACACCGTGCTGGCCCATGGGGCGGCGCGGGACGGCTTGGCCCCTGACGGTGAAACGCATTCTTCGCGGCCAAGGCCCATCGGCGTTCATGGCTTTTGTAGCGCGTTCGAAGGCGCGGGAAGGCTGGTTGGCCCGGGCCCTTTCGGCGTGGCGATTCCGCTCCACTGCTCGCAACCCATGATGGAATTGGACGGCCGCTTGGGGTCGTACTTGAGGGAAATCGCGCGGCCGGCCATACGCTTAGCAAGCTTGTAAATCTCAGGGAGCCCGGTCAAATCCTGAGCGACTTCGTATTCCAGCCCTGCAACCTCATAGGTATAGACAACGAGCCGTCTTTCCGAAGTCTCTGGCTCGACCAGATCCACAATCTGGCCGGAAGTGATGCGCCCGCGCTGGTGAATGTCGAGACGCCGAGCCCGCTCAACTTCCTCTGGAGCTGGGCGGCGTAATCGGAGATGCCGGGCCAAGGCCCACGTAGCCGTGACAACGGCTAGCACGGCGCCGCCGAGCTTTTCGAGGCCGGAGAGGTTCATCCTTTTATCATATCCCGCCGAAAGGAATAGGATGCGTCGTGAGGGGTTGATCGGGACATCGGCCCTGGGGTTGAGGCGGGCTGCCTGGCTCGCCCTCAGTGCTTTGGACGGCGTGGAGGGCGCGAGTTTGGATCACTCGTTCACCTGGTCTCGATGGTGACGGCGGAAGACTTGCCGCTCTCATTGCCTGATTGATCCACCGTCGTCACCGCGTAGATGTATCTGCGGTTTGCTTTGACGGTGGTATCGCGGTAAACGGGAGTCCGCAGGAGCTTTTTGTTCAGGAGACTGAAAGGCTGATGGTTTTCACGACGATAAACTCGGTAACCAGCCAGGTTAGTTTCAGTGTTGGCTTGCCAGATCAATTCAACAGCCGGGGAGACGTAAAGCGCGCTCAGATGTTTCGGTGGAAGGGGTGGAAAGATGTCAGCAGGAGTGATCTCAACGACGTTGGAATCTTTGCTTTCGGCAACCGTGTTACCTTTAGCCGTAATCGTCCGGACCATAAAGTAATAGTTCAGTCCAAACTGGAAATCGCGATCCTGAAATTCGGTTGACGAGGTGGAGTTGAGCCGTTGGAACGAAGTGGCTCTGCCGCCCGATCGCGCATAAATGCGATACGTCAAGTTGGAAGGCGCGGGGCTACCGGATAGGGCTAACCGGGGCGCCGACCATCGGAGAACCAGGACCTTCGGCGTTCCTTTGACGCTCAGATTCTCCACAGGCTCTGTTACATCAAGGATAGGAACCACGACCAAGTTGGACGGCAGGCTTCGACGGGGCCGGCCCCTGAAGCCTCGTGTCAGGCTGACGGCAAGGAAGGCAAGGCTGAAGCCTAATTGCTGCCGGAATTGGGTCCGCGAAAGCGTGAACGAATAATCGAGCCGTGAGCCGCGCGCATACCGAGCGAGGTTTGTAGGACTCAGCTCCACCCAGGGCTTCCCGGCGGTTAGGGGTGGCTGTGGCGCGCGACGGGGTGGAGTTTCCGTCCGGAACAGGTCCACTTCGACTGGCTTCGTCAAACGTTGGCCGTCGGTGGCGAGCGTAGGGAGCGTCAGCCTGATTTCGAAGTTACGGCCGACTTGACGCGCTCGCAGATCGTGAATGGGCTCGGGCCGTTCGACCCGCGGCGGCTGGGGAGGGCCTTCCGCCGCGCAGCCCACAAGAAGACAATAGAACGGCGCCCAGAGCACTCGCCGGAGCCGATGGCGCCGGGCCGCTGGTCGAAGCAAGAAGTGGAAGGGGAAACTCGCTGGAGCTCGATCGGTCGTGTGGGCGGGGCGCGCCGCTTTCACCGGAGAGCTCACAAAATATAACGACTGAGATCCTGATTCTTGACGATGTCGGCGAGTTGCTTTTGGACGTAAGCGGCATCAATCCGAACGGTTTTCTTCTTAAGGTCCGGGCCTTCGAAGGAGATCTCGTCGAGCACTTTCTCCATGATCGTGTGGAGCCGGCGGGCGCCGATGTTCTCAGTTTGGTCGTTGACAGTGCCGGCAAAGCGGGCAATCTCTTCCAGGGCGTCCTCGGTGAAAGAGAGCTTGATTCCTTCAGTTTCGAGCAGCGCCGTGTATTGCTTGACTAGCGCGCTCTTCGGTTCCTTCAGGATGCGAATAAAATCCTCGATGGTCAGAGAATGGAGCTCCACGCGGATTGGAAAACGGCCTTGAAGCTCGGGAATGAGGTCGGAAGGCTTGCTGACGTGGAAGGCGCCGGCGGCGATGAAAAGGATATGGTCGGTGCGGACCATACCGTAGCGGGTGTTGACCGTCGTGCCCTCGACGATGGGGAGGATGTCCCGCTGAACTCCCTCACGGCTCACGTCGGGCCCATGGCCGTGCTCGCGCCCGGCAATCTTGTCAATCTCGTCGAGGAAAATAATGCCGGACTGCTCGGCGCGCTCGACCGCGGTGCGCGTCACCTGATCCATATCAACGAGTCGGTTCTCCTCTTCCTGAATCAAGTAATCCATGGCTTCGGCCACCCCCATGCGGCGTTTCTTGGACCGTTGGCCGAAAAGGCCCGGCAGGACGTCCCGGATATTGATGTCCATCTCCTCGACGCCCTGGGACGAGATGATCTCGAAGGCGGGAAAGCTCCGCTCCCGCACCTCGACCTCCACTTGCCGGCTATCGAGCTTGCCCTCGCGGAGCTGAGCGCGCAGTTTCTCGCGCGTGCGCTTGAAATGTTCCGCGGCCGCCTGTCCATCATCCGCCGCGGCGGGCTTCTCCGGCCGGGATGAAGGGGACGGCAGCAGAAGGTCAAGAAGCCGCTCTTCCGCGTTTTGCTCGGCCTTCTCGGCGATTTCTTCCACCTTCTCTTCGCGGACCATGTCAATCGCAATCTCCACTAAATCGCGGATCATGGATTCCACGTCGCGTCCTACGTAACCGACCTCCGTAAATCGGGACGCCTCGACCTTGAGAAACGGAGAGTTGGCAAGGCGAGCGAGGCGCCGGGCGATTTCGGTCTTGCCCACGCCGGTGGGGCCAATCATGATGATATTTTTGGGGAGGATTTCTTCCGCCAGTTCAGATTGCAGCTTCTGTCGCCGCATGCGGTTGCGAAGGGCAATCGCCGTGGCGCGCTTGGCTTCCGCCTGCCCAACGACGTACTTGTCCAGCTCGGCCACGATCTGGCGAGGCGTCAGCTCGTCCAGCATGGAAGCTGTCTCAAGATTTTCCGGAAGATAGAAGACCATAGCTTTGCTTTTCCCGCTGAGTTCCGGCTAAAGTTCCTCAATCAGAATCTGCTCGTTGGTAAAGATGCAAATCTGGCCCGCCAACTGCATCGCTTCCTGCACGATCTCCTTGGCGCTTAGCTGGGTGTGTTTGGCCAGGGCACGCGCTGCCGCCAGCGCGTAAGGTCCTCCTGACCCAATCGCCACGATGCCGTCATCCGGTTCAATCACATCGCCATTCCCGCTGACGAGATACGTGGATTTCTGGTCCGCGACCAGCAGCAGCGCCTCAAGGTGGCGCAAGGCGCGATCCGTCCGCCAGTCCTTCGCCAGCTCCACCACCGCCCGGCTCAAATTCCCGTGAAATTCTTCCAGCTTTTGTTCGAAGCGGGAGAACAGGGACAGCGCGTCCGCGGTGCTGCCGGCGAATCCCGCCAGCACCTTATCATTGTACAGGCGGCGCAGTTTCCTGGCTTTCTGCTTGACGATACTCTCGCCCATCGTGACCTGTCCATCGCCCCCCATGACCAGGCGGCCGTCGCGTCTCACGCTCAGGATGGTCGTTGAACGAAGCCTCGGGATCTTTTGCACTCGGATTTTTCCCTTGCTTATTATAGCAGATCGGTTCGTCCCTTACCGAGGAGGGTTGAAAAAGCCCGGAGGAATGGAGACGTCATATCGAGCCTTGTTGCGAAAAAGTTCAGCGACTCGTTCTCCGTCCTGGTAGCGCGTGATGTGCATGGGAGTCTCGATCCCCTGGACGCGCTGATAATCGCTGTAAGCATCCGAGTACTCCTGCCACTGTTGGGTGCGGGGGTTCTGCAGGCGATAGCGAATCTCCCGGGGGAGCGAGCTATCTTCATCGAGGTAAACTTTGATTTGGACGTGGCGCGAATCGATGATTTCTATCTCCACGACAGGCTGATTGTCAACCAAGGTCAACCCCTTGTCCTCGATCAGAATTCCCGGTTCGCGGATCCTCAGGCGCAGGATATTTTCGAAGCTGTAGCGATTGGCGCTTTTCCATGCTTGGATCTGTTGGGGTGTTTGCTGGATGACTCCATAACGATCAATCTCCCATCCGTGTTTCCCGTCGTTGATGAGCGTCACTGGGGCGCCGCTTCCATAAGTGAAGCGGCGCTTGTCAGGCGGCACTTCAAGGCTCTTGTAAGGGGCAAACCCTGCCGTGCTGTTGTCTTGAATCAAAAATACGCGGCCCGTTGTCTGGAGGCTCTTCCATTGGGTGAATGCCCGTCCGCCCAGCGCATGAATGCAAAGATCAAGCTTTTGCTTGGCGGCCGGGCTGATAAACGACGGGAAAGTGGGCGCGGCTTTTCGGGCACGGGCCGAAGCAGCCGCTGCCATCACGAGCAGCAACCCGAAGAGCGCGGGCCATCTCCCCTTTGCCGATCGCGGAACCCCAAAGGCAGCCGTTGCGAATCCCTCCTCGATAAACTTTTGCGAACTTCCCCTTTGGGTTGGATGACATTTCTGAAGCCGGCAATTGCCCGTCGGGTGCAGCGTTACATTTTTTTTATATCCCGGGCGGGCCCGAAGGAGTTTGGCAATCATGGAGATGGTCGGGCGGCTGCCACGTGCCTTCATAGTTCCCAGCGGTGCGGCCCCCAGGTTCATTCCGCCGCCAGATGAAATCGTGAAGCGATTTGCTGCCGGACTCTTAAAGAAAGGGCGGACACGTTGTTGGCCGCTAGTCCTGCCGTCGAAATCGCGGGATGAATAATCACCTCCACGTGTCCCCGTCGGACGTGTAATGAGTCCGGTTTCAACACTTCTCGCGACCCATTGAGCGTGACCGGAACGATCGGGATGCCTGAAAGAACGGCCAGATAAAAACTGCCATCCTTGAAAGGGAGCATCCCGGGCACCCGACTGCGGCTGCCTTCCGGAAACATCACCACTGAGCGCCCCTCGCGGATTCGTTGGGCAGCTTGCTCAAACCCCTTGGCGGCTGCCCCCGCGCGCCCGCGGTCCACCGGAATGTGTCCCGAACGCCGCAGATGCCACCCCAGGAACGGCAATCGGAACAGCGAGCGTTTGGCGAGAAACCGAAACTGTGCTGGCAGACTGACGAAAAGAATCGGAATATCCATGGCGCTCGGGTGATTGGCGCAGAAGACGTAGGTCTGGCCTGGAAAGATGTTTTCAGCCCCTTCCACTCGGACCTGGATGCCGCTGGTCATCAAAATCAGGCGTGACCAGAAACGCGCGCAGCCATGCTGCCACCGGCCCTCGGCGTCGAAAGCCGAGCCGCACAAGGAGGCCGTCCCGCAGACGGCAGTGTAAAAGTAGATGAGGAGGTCGGTAAAGAGCAAGGAGCGAAGATAGCTGAGGAAGTTGAGGAACGGATCGGCGGTTCGGCGCTTCTGTGGTTCAGCCGTCGCCAGGGTTTCCATGGACCGCTCCTGCCGCCTCATCCGATCCCGACCGCCGTGGCGACGCCGGTAAAGGACAGCCGGCCTTCTGCTATCGCCGCTTTGATGGCGCCGACAAGAAATAACGATCCGGTGGCCAGAACAACATCTCCCCCGCGCGACCGCTGCGCTGCCATCTCCACGGCGCGCGCAGGATTGGGTTCTTCAAAAACGCATCGAGGCCGAACCCGCGCCCGCTCCAGGATCGCCTTTGGGGTCGCGGCGCGCTCAACGTCACACTGGGTCAGATAGACTTCGTCGGCCAGTGGGAAAAGAATCTGGCTGATCTCTTCGACCGATTTGTCCTGCATCGAAGCATAGACCAGGCGAAGGGTGCGGCCGCGCCATTGCTCCCTGACAAAATAAGCGATCTCGCGGGCGGCAGCGGGATTGTGCGCACCGTCCAGCACGACGA
>JAKAWO010000350.1 GCA_021827255.1 Acidobacteriota bacterium
GGGTTGAAAACCCGCCTTGATCCCTCGGCTGTGCCCGCATTCGGCACCGCCAACATACTTAGCGAAGGATCGTGGAGCTGGCAAACTCCTTGTGGCGGGCCGCTGAAACTGATATGGTGAGGGTGCCATGGGTTTTCCCAGATTTATAGGCGCCACGCTCGGTGAAGCTCTCGCTGGGGTTAGCGACGAGGCGACGCTCGTGGCGGAGCTAAAGGCCGGTTCAGAGGATGCCTTCGCCTACCTGGTTGGAGTCTATCAAAACCCCATCTTCAACTTGGTCTTTCACATGCTGGGGAACCAGGCTGAAGCGGCCGACGTTCTGCAAGACGTTTTCATCAAAGTTTTCCGCGGCATCCGCCAGTTTCATCAGGAGAGCAGTCTGAGGACTTGGATTTACAAAATTGCAGTTCGAGAAGCTCTGAACGAGCGGCGCTCGCGTAGCCGCCAACTTTCACGCGAGCCGGTGTCCTTTGATGAAGAATTGCCACATGCCTGGCCGGTTTCATCGGACTCGAGCGACTCTGCCGAGAGCCCTTATCGGCGAGTTGAGGAAGCCGAGCGGCAAGATGCAGTTCGCCGTGTGCTGGCAAGCCTGGCTCAACCTTACCGCGCCGTTCTGATTTTGCGGGAGATTGAAGACCTAAGCTATGAAGAGATTGCTCAGGTGCTCGGTGTCGCGGAGGGGACGGTCAAGTCGCGCCTCAAGCGGGGCAGGGAATTGCTCCGGCGCAAACTGGAATGCCAACTCGGTCCCATGAGTTGAGGCCATGACGAAGTCCTGCCAGGAAATTTTCGCGCGCGCGTCGGATTATTTGGACGGGACGTGCGGGGCGCAGGTGGCGCGCGAGGTCCGCGCGCACCTGTCAGAATGCGCTCGCTGCCGCGGCGAGTACGACCTGTGGCGAAGGGTTCAGGGGAAACTTCGGGCTTTGCCTCGGTTTCAGGTTCCTCCAGAAGTCGCCTTGCAGGTGCGAGTGCGGATTTCCCAAGAGCGTCACCGTAACCTGTTGGACCGATGGCGGGTGCGCTTAGACAACGCCGTGCGACCTCTCCTTATCCCCTCGATCACGGGTGCCTTGACGGCGGTATTTTTCGTGGGACTCGTGTTGGGTCAGGGCATTCCACCGGTTTCCCGCCGCCCGGATGTCCCGTTTGAGTTGGTGACACCGGCGCGCGTCTGGGAACTGGCGCCGGTGGACTTTAATACCGGCAATCAGCAGGTGGTGGTCGTGACCTTCGTCAATGCCAACGGCCGGGCGACCAATTACAAGATTCTCTCCGGTCAACGCTCCCCCCAGCTTGAGGATCAGCTTGACCGTTTGGTCTATTTCAGCCTGTTCCGCCCTGCCACGCTGTTCGGGCAGCCCACGAACGGCGAGGTGGTGTTATCCTTCCGCCACATTACCGTCCGAGGTTAGCCCTTTTGCTTCCCCAATGCCCAAGTCTAACGGACCCTGGTCCAGGCGGCAGGCCCAACTGCCGAATCGCTCGTCGGCATGCCCGAGGATTTTCTCCCTTCATGGGCATGGTGCTATTGGGCCTTTGGCTGGCTCCGTTTGCGAAGGCGGACCAGGGAGGCGTGGTTTTAGAGGCTAGCCCGCAACTGTTTTCGGTGCTCGCGGCCATCAACGCCGCCGGGTACAACACGGGGCTTGGCATCAATACGGGCGACAATACTCGAGAAGGTGTTCGAGCCGTCCTAGCCAAGGAGAATATTCCAATCCTTCCCAAGCTGCGGGAGTTCTACGCTACGCACCGCATCGGATTGGGTCCGGGTGAAAATCTCCGTCAGTACGTCTCTTTGGCTTTGCTGCTCGGGCCTCCACCCGACTTCCGGTTCACGATCTCCCGGCAGGACCTCCCGCCTGACGCCGCCGGGATCGCCGGCTTTGTGCCGCTGCTGCGCCAATTTTACCAGCAGGCGGACCTCCGAGACCTGTGGGCGCGGCTACAGGTGCATCGCCATGAGGAGATCCGTGAGTACAGCCGAGCGGTGCGGCGCACGATCGCCCTCACCGACGCCTACTTGCGCTTCCCCACCGGAGCCTATTTGGGCCGCACGTACAGCATCTATCTCGACTCCCTCGCTGCCCCCAACCAGGTGCAAGGCCGCATCTATCGGGATCACTACTACTTGGTCATCACTCCCTCGAAGAAACTCAAATTACGCGAAATTCGATATCAATATCTCCACTTTCTTCTCGATCCGTTGGCCGTCAAATATGAACCCGACATCGAGAAGTTATCATCGCTGGCGGCCTTTGCCCGCAAGGCCCCGGCGCTGAGGCCGGATTTCAAGAATGATTTCTCGCTCCTGCTGACAGAGTGCTTGATTCGCGCGGTTGAGCTGCGGATGGACAAGACTCCGCCCCAACAGGCTCAAAAGGACCTAAAACTCCTGACAGCCCGAGGGTTGATCCTGGCCCCCTATTTCTATAAGTCGCTCGCAGCATTTGAGAAGCAAGACGCCTCGATGGAGGTTTTCTATTCGACGATGATTCGCGGAATCAACCCGCGCGAGGAAGCCGCCCAGCTTGCCAGCGTGAAGTTTACGCCTGCCCCGCCCGCTCCCGCGGCAGCCCCCCCTATATCCGAAAAGACCCGATTGCTCGACCGGGGCGACAACGACATTTATCAGGGTAACTACCCCGTGGCGCTCGCAACCTTTGGCCAAGTGCTGAAGGAACTCGATCCGAAAAGCGCGCGCGCATTGTTCGGCATGGCGGTGGCGGAGAGCAGTCTTCGCAAGCCGGATCTGGCTGAAAAATACTTCAAGCAAACCCTGGCCATAGCCCACGATCCGCGCCTGGTGACGTGGTCGCACATCTATTTGGGGCGCATCGCAGACATCAACGGCGACCGCAAAGAAGCCCTGGCG
>JAKAWO010000351.1 GCA_021827255.1 Acidobacteriota bacterium
GCATTTCGGCGGGCACAGGAGCTGCGCTTGCCTCTTTTTGCGGCGCTCCGAAGATTGGCGCGAGGGTGAGCGCTGCGGCGACGATGGAACATGTTCCCGATGCCTTCACTCGCGGCACGGCTTCTCTCGTTTCGGCTGAAGTAGCGCCGGGCTTTACGCCCGGCATCTGCCGCCCTAAAGGGCGGCGCTACTGTCCACCTAATTCGCGGACACTACACCAGGCGCGATTCTATCCCAAATGAGCTCACCCGGAAAGCGCGGCATCGGCCTTGAGGTTCGCGGCCGCCACTCGCCCCGCCTGGCGCAAAATCCGCCTTGCCGGACCGCCGGCGCGCCCCGCTCACCACCCGCCGGGGCAGCGCGACCCCCAGCCCATGCGACTGTATTTTAACCGCCCGTAAGAGCCGCGCGCATGTAAAATGGGATCACCCTAAACGCTCAGGAGGATTGACCATGGAGCTCTATACGTGGGAATCGGTCCAGAAGGAGCAGTTGAATCCCCAAATGTGGCGCAAGGTCATCTCAGGCCAAAGGGTTATGATCGCGCAGATCTCCCTCGCTCAAGGCGGCGTGGTTCCAACCCATCAGCACGAGAGCGAGCAGATCTCCTATGTCATGGAGGGCGCCCTGAAATTTGAGCTGAACAACCAGGAGATCATCGTGCGGGCCGGCGAAGTGCTCCACATACCCTCCAACCTTCCCCACGCCGCGACCGCCATCCAAGACACGCTGAGTCTTGACGTCTTCAGCCCCATCCGCGCCGATTGGCTGACCGGCAACGATGATTACCTGCGCGGACGGAAATAGGGCTTTCAAGCCCGCCCCTTGGCCGCGGCGACGGATTCTCGTCGTCAAAGTTTTTTAGGTCCAAACGTGCCCCAGCGAGGGGACGAGAGCGTGGACTTTGCAGCCGCCCGCGCGGCTCGACGCCAAGCAAAGCTCTGCGATAACACATGTTGTCACCGTCGTGGGCAAACCCCCGTAAGTCCGATGGAAACATTCTGCTTGCCTGAATTCACCCTTCAGCTTAGAATTTGAATCCGGGGGGACAACTTCACACATGAGGAGATTCTGATGCCCCTCTTCGTTCGCCGTGATCACGTTTCCTTGCTCGCCGTGCTGCTTGGCCTGATCCTGGGCGCGCCGCTTGCCTTCGGCGCCTCGAGTCACCTCGTGAGCGTTCGCGCGCTCCACCAGGCGGCCGAATCCTCTGCCCGCCAGCGGCAAGCCCAGCTCGCTCAGGTTCAAAAGTTCTTCTCCTCCAAACTGGCCCGGACGGCTTTTAAGAAAGCCTATCTCAACCCCGTGGAAATCCAGAAGGCGATTCCCACCCTCAGCCAGGCCGAGCTGTCTCGCCTCTCCGCCGAGACCCAGAAGATTCAGAGTAATTTTGCGGCAGGCGCTTTGAACAACCAGCAAATCACCTATATCCTGATCGCGCTCGGCGTGGCTCTGCTCGTCACCATCATTTTCGTCTCCTAGCCCATGAGGCGCGCTGCCACCGCGATCCTTCTCTTTTTTCTTGCCGTCCCCCTGCGCGCCCTGGCCGGCGGGGCGGGATTCTGGCTGGACGTTCCTTTCGTTCGCCAAACCAAAAACGGTTGTGGCGCGGCCTGTATCTCGATGGTGATGCGCTATTGGGAAAAGCCATCGGGCGCCGTCGCGCCCGCCGCCGCCGATCCCCGCCGCATTCTGCGCGATCTTTACGTCGCCCCGGCGCGCGGCATTTACGCGGCCGCCATGGAGCGCTATTTCCGCCAAAACGGCTTCGCGGTTTACGTCTTCCGAGGAAACCGGCGCAATCTGGCCCATCATTTATCAAAAGGTCGCCCCTTGATTGTCGGTCTCGCTCCCGGCGGCCGCGCGGGCCCGCTCCACTACGTGGTGGTCACCGGCATAGACCCCGCCCAGAACGTCGTGATGGTGAATGACCCGGCTCGGCGCAAGCTCTTGAAGCTCGACTGGCCAACCCTCAAGAAGAGCTGGAAAGCGACGGGAAATTGGACGCTTTTGGCGCTTCCCCAATAGCCCGCAAAGTCGCGCCCTTTTTCGCCCTCACGCTGGCTCTCTTCACGCCGCTCATCCTTCGCGCCCAATCCGCCCCCGCCCAACTTGCCCCAGCGCGGCAGCTTTACCGCGAACGCCGCTGGAAACAACTTCTCAGCCAGATTCCGAATTCTCCCCATCTGCCCGCCGACCTCGTCTTTTATCGCGGCATGGCGCTGGCGCGTTTGGGCCGGCTGAACGCGGCGCGTGCCGTGCTTTTATCCGGACGTCGCCGCTATCCGCGCGACCCGCGCTTTCCCGTCGAGCTCGCGGGCATCGCCTTCCGCCAGAAAAACTATCGCGCCGCTCAATCCGAGCTTCGCCGCGCCTTGCGCCTTAATCCCCAGGACCGTTACGCCAACGAATTCCTGGCCACCATTTACTTTTTGCAGCACAACCTCGACGCCGCGCTCAAATACTGGAACCGCATTGGCGAGCCGAAGATCGGCGAAATCAAAATCAGCCCTTCGCTCCGCGTGGACCCGGAGCTTTTAGATCGCGCCTTCGTTTTTTCTCCCGCCAGCGTTGTTCAGTGGAGCGCCGTTCGCGCCTCGCGCGCGCGTCTCCGGCAGCTTGGAATCTTCTCGCGTTTCCGTTTTGATCTTGTGCCTCGCTCGCCCGCCCATCCCGCCGCGCCCTACGATCTCGACTTCCACGCCACCGAGCGCAACGGCATAGGCAGCAGCCGCCTCGAAGGTTTCCTCGGCCTGGTGAGCGGCGTTCCTTATGACACCCTCTATCCCGATTTCTACAATCTCGGCCATCGCGCCATCAACCTCGCCTCGCTGGTTCGCTGGGACCCGCAAAAGCGCCGCCTGCGCGTG
>JAKAWO010000352.1 GCA_021827255.1 Acidobacteriota bacterium
CTCAATGGAAGAGTTCTTTTGACCCGTGACACTGACCGGATCGGCATCATGGGGCTTGCGCCCGGCGCGACCAAGGAACGCGACCTTTCCTGGCTCGACGCTTCCCTTGCGTACGATATCTCTCCCGACGGCAAGACGCTGTTGTTCAGTGAGGATAGCGCAGGCACAGGCCAGATGTACGCGGCGTGCATCCGCAAGATGGACGGTTCCTCGCCTCCCGTGCGCCTGGGGGAAGGCACCGCGCAGTCGCTTTCGCCGGACGGCCAGTGGGCGCTGTCCATCATCCCAAGCTCGCCGGAGCAATTGGTCATGCTGCCCACCGGCGTGGGGAGCGAGAAAGTCTTGCCGCCCGGGCCGATCGCGCATTACGGCCGGGCGCGATGGTTTCCTGATGGCCAGCATATTCTTGTGGTTGGCCGCGCGACAGGGCAGGATTATCGCTGCTACGTTCAGGACACAAGCGGCGGCGAGCCAAAACCGATCACCCCGGAAGGCATTTACGGACGGCTGGTCTCGCCCGATGGCAAGGAGGTTCTGGCGAGCGACGCGCAAGGCAAGTTCTGGCTCTATCCCGTTGCGGGCGGCAAACCGCAGCCCGTGCCAGGCATCGGGCCTAAAGACGTTCCCGTTCAGTGGAGCGCGGACGGTCGGTCGCTTTACGTAGCGAACTATGAAGGTCTGAGCGCGAAGGTCTATCGGTTTGATCTGGCCACGGGGAAAGAGCAGCTTTGGAAAGAGCTCGCTCCTGCCAATCGCAAAGGCTTGATCGGCGTCGACAGTGTCCGCGTAACTCCCACCGGCAACGCCTACGCTTATTCTTACGAGACCCTGCTTTCCGACCTCTACCTCGCCAAAGGGCTGAAGTAAGAGCCGCTCGTCGCGACACGGTTTCTGGTTCTTCGCCGAATCACGAACCCATGCCGGACGTAGAGACGGCCCCGTGAGCCGTCTCGGTGCTGGACGCAGAAGCGGCCTTCCGGGACCCCGCTTAGACGTTCCAGAGGAACGTCTTTACCCAACCCTTTCGGTTGGTAACTTATTTATCTCAATACACTTATATAATTGACCCGACGGCCGAATTTGCGCTTTTTTGAGGGTCGGGAGCCCTTTCGATACACCCCAAAACACTTACCCTGCTGCTTTCTTCGCTTAGGCGTCAAAGCTGCCCGTGACGCCGCGGAAGCCGTGCGAGGCTTGCTTAACCATCCACTTCAGCACCCGCTTGGCGCTGTAGCAGTGCGACAGGATGTAGTTGCAGGTTGAAAGGCAGTGTTTGGAGCAGTCGAGCTTCATCTCATCGAGCTGCTTCACGTCGAACTTGTGGTTGGCGACGGTCCCCCAGTCGTAGGTGGCGGAGTACATCGGGAAGCACGGCGCCAGGGTGCCGTCCGGCCGAATGATGAGGTTGTTTTGGCCGGCCCGGCAGTTCCACGGCTCGACTTCGCCGCGCATCAGCCGCTTCATGTCGCGCATGTGCTGGATGGGGTTGGCGACTTTGTAGCCGTGCCGCTGCTTCTCAATCAGATAATCGAGCAGCGCCTCGACCTTGGGAAAATCCTCCGGCGTAAGATAGGTCCCATTGCGCTCCAAATGCGTGAAGTGGCTCTGCTCGGTGAGCGGCGCCTCGTTGATGTGGTAATCGGTGGCCAGGCCGTTCGTGCGGGCGATCTCCGTCAGCTCCAGCACGTCGTCCTGGTTGATGTGGGTGATGTTGATGTTGATCATGGCCGCGTAACCGTACTTGCGCTGGCATTTGACCATGTAATCGAAGTAGGGCCGGATGCGGTTCAGCGCCTTCGGCAGGCCCGGCTTCTCCTCGACACAGTCAATCGCCAGATTGATGATGCCAACCCCCGCGTCGCCGATGCGGTCCGTCACCTCGGGGCGCATCAGGCGGCCGTTGGTGGGGAGGTAAACGTAGAAGCCTTTTTTCGCGGCGTAATAAGTGACCTTGTGGACAAACTGCGGCCGCAGCAGCGGCTCGCCACCCATCAGCGCCAGCACGCGGCAGCCGATGGATTCCAGCCAGTCAATCGAGCGCCGAGCCGTATCTTCCGTCATGCCCTTGACGTTGTTGTTGAACGACCAGCAATAGTGGCAATCCACGTTGCACTTAAATTCCGTGAACAGATACGCGATGATCGGCCGCAGCTCGCCGCGGTGGTAGAGCGATTGCGCGAATGGCCAGCCCCAGCAGAGGAACGCCCGCTTGGTATTGAGGCGGTGCCATTCCTTTTCCGTCATATCGCGTTCGTAAGAACGCTGCGGATATTCGGGTTCCGGAAGGCTCAGAACCTCGCCCGTGGGACGCGGCGCTGGCGCCGGCTTGGGCGCAGGGCGTTTTTCTCCCTTCATCAGCAGGTCGTGGAGCTGGACATCCACACGGAACGGAGGCTTGGAATCATTTTCCGGATGAGCGTTCAGAACTTCAGCCATTGCGTCTCCTCTCAGTGCTCTTGCTGGGTTCAGATCTGCTCGTGACCACCTTCAAGCAGACCGTCAGGGCCGGCACGCGATCGCCCGGACCATGCCCTTTACGTTCGCCCTTCCGCCGGAGCGATGCCGACCTTTAATCCTCATCTTATGATAGCACACAAAACACGGCCGATTTGCGCCAGAGGCTATGGAATGAGCCGGAGAGTGGAGAAATCCGGCGCGAACCAACTTGCCTGAAACTTGGGCGCTCGCCCCGGCGGACGATGTCGCGAGCTAGCGTGGTGCGTCCAAAATAGCCTTACAGTGTAGCATTTGTGGCACGGCCATCTTGGCCGTGTTCTGACACGGGCGGGACGCCCGTGCCACATCGCGGCATTGTAAAGAAACGTCAGACGCACAAC
>JAKAWO010000353.1 GCA_021827255.1 Acidobacteriota bacterium
AGTCGCTTGGCCGGGAGGAGTGGGGGACCACTCCGTGCCCGAAGCCATCGAAGCAGCGACCTCGGAAGCGGTTTTCGAGGCGGGCGGCAATCTCAAGACGGTGGCTCTGTCCAAATTGAGCAAAGAGCAAACAGCCTCGCCGCCTTTATCCTTTGCGGGGTTGGAGGATCGCTATTTCGCGGGCATATTTTTCCCGGGATCGTCCCATCAGAGTTTTCGCTACTTTCGACGGCCCTGGACGCCCGCCGGTTGGACGGGGAAAAAGAGACCCAACGCCTTGGTGGGAATCTGGGGCAGCCCTCAGAGCCAGCCGTTGGATTTCCGGCTGTTTGTAGCCCCAAAGCAGTTTGACCTGCTCCAGACCACACACCCACCCCTCGACGGTTTGGTGGACTTCGGGTGGTTCGGCGTCATTGCCAAGCCCCTCTTCCTGGCGATGCGTTACATTTATCACCACTGGGTCCACAATTACGGATGGGCGATCGTCATTCTGACGGTCCTGATCAATATGCTGCTGTTTCCTCTCAAGCTGAAAGCCATTCGGTCCGCCCAGGAAATGCAGCGCATCATGCCGCACATGAAGGCGATCCAGGATCGCTACAAACAATATAAGTTTAACGACCCGCGCAAGCAGCGGATGAATCAGGAAGTCATGAAGCTCTATCAGGAACATCACATCAACCCGCTCGGCGGCTGCTTGCCGATGGCGCTCCAACTCCCGATCCTGTACGGCTTCTATGAGACGCTGGAGACGCCCATCGAGCTCCGTCGCGCCCCCTGGATTCTCTGGATCAAAGACCTTTCCATGCCCGATCCGTCGCGTATGCTGGGCTTGCCGATCCCGATTTTGCCGACGATCATGATCGTCTCCATGTTCGCCATGACGAAAATGACTCCCATGGCGACGACCGATCCCAACCAAAAACGGATGATGATGCTGATGCCGCTGGTTTTCGGGCTGATGTTTTACCGGTTCGCCAGCGGGCTGGTCCTCTATTTCCTGGCGGCGAACCTGGTCGGAATTGCCCAGCAACTTTTCATCAACCGCTTCATTACCCCCAAGCAGCCGCCCTTGGGGGCTCCGAAAGCCGTCGTGGAGAAGGCATAATATGGACATGCGCGATGCGAAGGATTCACTGCCCGCCGATTTCCTGGCTCCCCTCGAGAAAATCCTGAGGCAAGTCATCGAGCACGGGGGTTTTGAGTTGACCTACGTCATCCAGCCGGCTCAGCCGCTGGAGGACGGCGCGGCGGGCCCTGAGTTCGTCGTTGACTTTTCGGGCCCTGACGCGGAGCTGCTCTTGGAAAGGAACGCCGCCTTGCTCGACGCGCTGGAGTACGTCCTGCTACGGGCGGCGCGCCTGCGGGGCGAACTCTCGGGGAAAATCGTTTTTGACTGCCAGGACTGGCGCCGCACTCGGGCGGACGAACTCCGGCTAACGGCGCAGATGGCCGCGGAGCGTGTTTCGGCGAGCGGAACGAGTCTGGAGTTGACCCCCATGAGCGCGCGCGAGCGCCGAATTATCCACCTTGCCCTGAAAGACCATCCCGGTGTCCAGACGCTCAGCGAAGGCTTGGGTCCTGACCGCCGAATCGTGATTCTTCCTGCCTCGCCCGCCTCCTCCCGCTGAGGGTTGAAGTTTGACATGCGCAACGACGATACGATTGTGGCTCCCGCCACACCGCCCGGGCGCGCCGGGATGAGCGTGATCCGTCTATCCGGCCCGCAGGCCCTTGCGATCGCCAGCCAAGTGCTTCGGCTTCGGAAACGGCCGCTCGAAACACAGCGGGCCGCGCTCGCCTCGTTTGCCGATCCCGAAGACGGCCGGATTCTGGATGAAGTCGTCGTCATCTGCTTCCGCCGCCCCCACTCCTATACGGGTGAGGATGTGGCGGAAATCTCCTGCCACGGCTCCCCCGTGATCCTGGGCTATTTGGTGCAGTGCTGCCTGTCAAGCGGCGCGCGGGCTGCCGAGCCGGGGGAGTTTACCCTGCGCGCTTTTCTCAACGGCCGAATGGACCTTAGCCAAGCCGAGGCGGTGCGGGATTTGATTGAGTCGCGCACCCTCTACCAAGCTCGCGTGGCCGCCCTTCAACTCGCCGGCTCGCTTTCCGCCCGCCTCAAACCCCATCAGCAATCCCTGCTGGATTTGATCGCCGCCCTCGAGGCGGGCATTGATTTCGGCGAGGACGACGTCCCGATCATGGGGTGGGAAGAGGCCGGCCGGCGGCTGGACGAAATCTATCATGACCTTTCCAAACTGGCGGAGAGCCATCGGTATGGCCGCATGATCCGCGAGGGAATAACGCTCGCCTTGGCCGGCCGGCCGAATGTCGGCAAGTCGAGCGTCTTTAACCGGCTGCTCAATCGGGAGCGGGCCATCGTGACGGCGGTTCCTGGAACGACGCGCGACCTGGTCTCGGAGATCGAGGCCCTCGACGGAATTCCGCTGCGCTTTGTGGACACAGCCGGAATCCGCAACACGCAAGATGAAATCGAGAGGATTGGCATCGAGAGAACCCGCCAGGCCATTGCCGATGCGGACTTGCGGCTTCTGATCGTGGACGCCTCCGACGAATGGCGCTCAGAAGATTCAGAATTGCTCCAGCATACGCGCCGACTGGGCCGAATGTTGCTCGTCGCCAACAAGTGCGATCTTCCGATGCGAACCCGCCCAGCGGACCTTGTGAAAGCCGTTCAGGGCGCGCGTTCAGAGGGCTTGGGCGACGTTCCCATGGTCTTCACGTCGGCCAAAACGGGAGAAGGATTCGAGGAGCTGAAAAAGCAAATCACCGCCAGCGCCGGCCTCGGCCTCGGCAGCGGGCTGGAG
>JAKAWO010000028.1 GCA_021827255.1 Acidobacteriota bacterium
CCCGCTCTGGACTGAAACCCAACTCGCGCCGGACGCCGTGTTGAGCAACGCATTGAGGATCGGCCAATCGGCGATGGCGTCGCTCGCATCGCGCAGGTTTTCGGTGGCGCCGGAGGGTGAAGTGGCTGACCCGCTATCGAAGTCATCGCGGCCGATGACGACGGGCGCCTTCAGTTCGCCACGGGCGACGAGATCGTTCATGCGGGCCCCGAGCAGCGCCCGCTGCCTGTACCCGAGCCAGCAAGCCCGCGCCGGCAAGCCTTGGAACTTCACCCGCTCCCGGGCCAGGCGGATCCAGCGATTCAGCCGCGAGTCTTCAGGGAAGAGTTCGAGGACCAAGTCGTCGGCGCGATGAATGTCCGCTCGCTCGCCCGATAACGATATCCAGCGCAGCAGACCGTGGCCTTCGCTGAGCAGTGGCCGAAGGTACGAGGCGACAAAGCCGGGGATGTCGTAGGCATCTTTCACCCCGCCGTATTTGTAGGCTACTGCGCGCAGGTTGTTGCCGAAGTCAAAAGTGACCGCCCCGAGCTTTTGTAACTCAAGCATGGCGGTCACCTGACGGGCGATGGATTCGTAAGCTCGCTTCAGGTAACCCTGGGGATTCTCGCGGCGATATTTTCCCGCCTCGGCAACGCTCAAGCCCGATGGGATATAACCCTCGAGGGGATCGTGAGCTCCGGTCTGGTCGGTTAAAAGATCGGGTACAATCCCACGACGCGCCAGCTCCGGAAGAATTTCGGCGCAATTTCCGATGAGGCCCACGGAAACAGCTTGCTTCTTCCGCAGAGCGTTTTTGAGGAGACGAATGGCTTCATCAAGCTGGTTGACACAGATGTCGCAATAGCCGGCGCGGATCCGGCGCTTGATTGTTTCGCCGTCGGCGTCAATTCCGAGGAAGGCGGCGCCGTTGAGCGTTGCGGCGAGCGGCTGCGCGCCGCCCATGCCGCCCATCCCGCCCGCCACCACCCACTTGCCCGAGAGGTCGCCCGCGAAATGCCGTCGACCGGCGGACGCGAATGTTTCATAGGCCGTATCGAGATTGCCTTGAGTGCCGATTGAAATCCAGCTTCCGGCCGCCATTTGGCCAAACATGGGCAGGCCCAAGTGATCGAGCTCGTGGAACGTTTCCCAGTTCGACGACTGACCGGCCAGGTTTGAGTTGGCGATCAGAACCCGCGGCGCCCACTCGTGCGTCGGGAGAACTCCCACCGGCTTGCCAGATTGGATGAGCAGCGTCTCGTCATGCTTGAGGTCATGCAAGGCCCTGACGATGGCGTGGTAACATGGCCAATTCCTTGCGGCTTTCCCGGCGCCGCCGCAAACGGTCAGGCGCTGGGGCTGCTCGGCAACCTCTTCGTCGAGGCTGTTCATCAGCATGCGCAGCGCGGCTTCCTGCGGCCAGCCGCGGCAGCAAATTTCAAGTCCGCGCGGGGCGCGAACAGGCCGGTAGCCAGAATCGGTTTCAGGCACGTTTTCGGAAGAAGTTCCGATGGGTGAGGCCATCCCGGAACGCCTCCAAAGGAATCTTAGACCATGCGGGGGAAAATCGAAAGCTGAGGCGCCTTGGATAGCGAGTGGATGAGCAGATGACACGACCCTTCGTTGGCCGGCACGGGCCTCGCACGCTTAAAAACCTCATCGGGGCAATGGTCATCTTCTCGCTACCGGCCGTCTCGTTCGGCGGCGGAACGCCCCCAAAACCTGAGCTTTCGCGGTTGGTCCGGGAGGCTGACGATTATTACCTGGGCCGGTGGAGAGTCGAGAACGTGGAGAAAGGGCTTGATTTGCTCCGGGAAGACGTAGGCAAGAATCCGAACGACTACGAAGCGTGGTGGCGCATCGCGCAATTTGACTGCTATTTGGCCCGCAATTCCGATGGTCCTGGCAACGCGCAAATTCTGGAAGAAGGGATTCGAGCGGGCAAAAAGGCGGTGGCTCTCGACCCCAATCGCCCCGAAGGCCACTTCTGGTTGGGAGCGGACTACGGCCTCGATGCGGAGGAGAAAGGCTTGCTCCAGGGATTGCGCTTGGTGGGCCGCATTCGCGAGCAAATGGAGACCACCGAGAAGCTGGACCCGAGCTACCAGGAGTGCGGCGCCCAAAGAACCTTGGCCAGATTGGATTACAAGGTCCCTTTCTTTGCCGGAGGGGATAAGCGCCGGTCGGTCCAATTACTGGAGGGCTGTCTTAAAAAGTATCCTCACGATTCCCTGACTATGCTTTACCTGGCCCAGAGCTTGCTGGCCCTCGGCCAGCGAGCAGAAGCCCGGAGTGAGCTTCAAAAAATCCTCCGCCTTTGCCCCGATCCGAATTATGGTCCGGAGCAAAGGCGGAACCAAGCGAAGGCCCGCGCCTTGCTGGCCAGAGAGTTCGGACAAAAAATCAGCGCCGCCGCGCCGAGTGCAGCCGGTCCGTGACGGGGCAAGGTTTCAGATTGACCCCGTGCTAAAATGGCGGTGATTTTGCTGCCGGCCTGAGAGTGTGCGCCAGTGCAACCGAAAGAGTTCAGCACGCTGATCGAGTTGTTCCTTCAGGCCACGGAAGGCCGCGACAAGCCCGCCTGCTTTCTTACTAAATCCTCCGGCTGTTATCGGGGCGTCACGTCGCGGCAGGCCCTCCGCATAGTGGCGGCGTTGGCCGGCTGGCTGGACCGTGCCGGCATTCGGCCGGGCAGCCGCGTAGCCCTGCTCAGCGAAAATCGTCTGGAGTGGGCGTTGACGGATTACGCAATTCTCGGACTGGGCGCCGTCACCGTTCCGCTCTATCCGACGCTGCTAGAACCGGACGTCGAGTACATCCTTCGCGATTCGGGCGCGGAAGGCATCGTGGTTTCGACGCGGTTGCAAGCTGAGAAGGTGCTGAAGGTTCGATCCTCCCTCCCTAGCCTCCGCTTTGTGGTGGGAATGGACGGCGGAGATTTCGGAGACGCCAGCGTTCAATCCTGGAAGGATGTGGTTCACGCGCCGCAGGCGAGCGGGCAAGACTCCGAGGCCCGGCTTCGCGAGACGGCGGGGAAGGTTCGCCCCGAGGATATCGCCAGCGTTCTTTACACTTCCGGAACCACCGGGCGTCCCAAGGGAGTCGTTCTATCGCATTGGAATATTGTTTCAAACGTTGTCGCCTGCCGAGGGCTTTTACCGATGTCGAAGACGGATGTCGGCATGTCTTTTCTCCCGCTGTCGCACATTTTCGAGCGGATGTTCGATTTTTATTACCTCGCCGCCGGCGTCTCGATTGCCTATGCGGAAAGCCTGGAGAAGCTGCCGCAAAATCTTCTGGAAGTGCGGCCGACTGTCATGGCGGTCGTGCCTCGCGTGCTCGAAAAGGTTCATGCCAAGGTTCTCGAGAAAGTTGGCAGCGCGGCCGCGTGGCAAAAGCAGCTTTTCCGTTGGGCGATCAGCGTGGGACGGCAATATTTCCCTTACACGAACGAAGGCCGCAAGCCGCCCGCGAGTCTTTGGCTCAAGCGGAGGGTTGCCGATCGTCTGGTCTATTCCAAAATCCGCGCCCAGATGGGCGGCCGCCTGAAATTCGTTGTCTCGGGCGCGGCGCCGCTGGCTCCCGACTTGGCGGAGTTTTTCTTTGCCATTGGGTTGCCGGTTTACGAGGGCTACGGCTTAACGGAGACTTCACCCGTGATTGCGGTGAACTGTCCCAGCGCCGTGCGATTGGGCACCGTCGGCCGCGTCGTCCCGGGGGTCGAGGTCAAGCTCGGGAAGGAGGTGGCAGGCGAACTCGGCGCCGCCGGGCGCGAAATTTTGGTGCGCGGTCCCAACGTTACTCCCGGCTACTACCATCTCGAGGAAGAGAACCGCGAGGCTTTCTCCGACGGCTGGTTTTGCACCGGCGACCTTGGCGTGATGGATCCAGATGGCTTTCTGGCCATCGCCGGAAGAATGAAAAACCTGTTCAAGACTTCCGGGGGCAAATACGTTTCTCCCGAACGATTAGAAAATCTCTTTCAAGGTCATCCCTACATCGCCCAAGTGACGGTGTTGGGTGAAGCACGCAAGTTTGTGGGAGCGTTGATCGTGCCCAAATTTGACGCTCTGGAGCCTTACGCAACGCAACACGGAATCTCTTTCGCCTCGCGCGCCGAACTGGTCCGCAACGCCGCGATCGAGACCTTCATGCAGGCGCAAGTGGATGAGGCCTGTCGCTGGCTGGCTCCGCATGAGAGAATCCGGCAGATTGTTTTGTTGGCCAGGGAATTCACCATTGAGTCGGGCGAACTTTCTGCCACCCTCAAGGTCCGCCGCGCCGTGGTGGAGCGAAACTATCGCGACCGGATCGAGGAGATGTTCCAGCGCCGAGCCCCGGAATCTAAGGCCACCGCCGCCACCCTCTGAACGCGGCTTTCGGCTACGGTCTCGCTGCGGATTGAAATCCACCCCCCCTGCGGACTAAAATCAATCTGAGAGGAACCCATGAACAACGTTGCCTTTGAGATCGCCGGTCGTGAATTCCGGTCTAGGCTGATAATCGGCACCGGGAAGTACCGCAGCTTCGCGGAGATGGCTCGCGCGCTCGAAGCCTCGGGCGCCGAGATCGTCACCGTGGCGGTACGGCGCGTCAACCTGGCCGACAAGAGCAAGGAGTCGCTGCTCGATTACATTGATCGGTCCAAGTATTTCATTCTCCCCAACACTGCCGGCTGCTACACTGCCGATGACGCCGTGCGGACAGCGCGCCTGGCGCGCGAGGTCGGCCTTTCCAACTGGATCAAGCTGGAGGTGATCGGCGACGAGAAGACGCTCTTCCCGGACAACTTTGAGCTGGTGAAGGCTACGGAAATTCTGGTGCGCGAGGGTTTTGTCGTTCTGCCTTATACCAATGACGATTTAATCTCCGCCCGACGGCTGGTGGACGCGGGGGCGGCCGCGGTGATGCCCCTCGGCGCGCCCATCGGCTCCGGCTTGGGAGTTCAGAATCCTGCCAACATTCGAATCCTGCGCCAAATGATCTCGAGCGTGCCGCTTATTCTGGACGCGGGCGTCGGCACGGCTTCGGACGCCGCCGTCGCCATGGAATTGGGGGCGGACGCCGTGCTTATGAACACAGGAATCGCCGCAGCCGAGGACTCCGTACTGATGGCGGGGGCGATGCGGCACGCCGTCCTCGCCGGTCGCCAAGCTTACCTTGCCGGCCGTATGGCCAAGAAGCTTTACGCCACTGCTTCCAGCCCGCTCGAAGGCGTGGTCCGCTAGGGCGCCCGACGTCCCCGCCGTGCATCGCGCCCTTACGGCTGCGCGGGCATTGGACCTTTGGCGCCAAGCAGCGGGGCGTGCTTAGGGTCGCGGCTCGGAAGCGCGTAGATGATTTCGCCTGGTCGCGCGAAGTGCATCTGCTCGCGGGCGACTTTTTCGATGGCCTGCGGACTGGATTTAAGCGCCTGGATTTGCTGCTTGAGTTGGTCGTTTTCCTTTTGGAGGTTCTGGATCTCGAGTTCGAGCGCCCGATGCTCCCCCCTTTGCCGGCGCATCGCGAGGTAGCCATGCGCGCCAACAATTTCGTGGACGACCAGCACGATCGCCAGCAATCCCAGCGCCATGATGGCGTTGCGGCGCAGCGTTTTGTGGTCCCACGCAAAGGGATTCATGGGGTGTTCACAAAATCCTTCGCGGCCTGCACCAGATGGTGGAGTTCGCTCTGTGACGCCGCTTCGCCGTAAAGTCGCACCACCGGCTCGGTGCCGGAGAGCCGCAGCAGCACCCACGAGCCATCCTCCCGAATCATCTTCAGCCCGTCCGTGCGGTCCATCTTGGCCACCGTGCGCCCGTCAAAGCGGTCGTAATCGCGCCCCAGCTTCGCGCTGAGCCGTTGCTGCGTCTCGGGCTGTAGAGCAAGGTTGATCCGGGTCGTGTAGCAAGGCCCGACTTTTTTGAACAGCGCGTCCAACTGCTGTTTTACCGACTGTCCGCGGTGGGCAATCGTTTCCGCCACGAGCAGGCCGGCGAGGATGCCGTCTTTCTCCGGCACGTGCCCGCGAATCGTCAGGCCCGCGCTCTCTTCGCCGCCCAGCGCTACTTTGTCTTCCTTGATCAACTCGCCGATATACTTGAACCCCACCGGCGTCTGATAAAGCGGCACGTTATGGTAGCGCGCCACCGCGTCGAGCAGATGAGTCGTCGCCACACTGCGCCCAATGCCGCCAGGTATCTTCCGCACTTCGATCAAGTAATCCGCCACAATCGCCAGAATGTAATTCGGATGAATCCACGTTCCGTCGGCGTCCACCACGCCAAAGCGGTCGGCGTCTCCGTCCGTTGAGAGTCCCACCACGCATTTCTCTTCTTTGACGAATTTCGCCAGCTCCTGGAGATTTTTCTCGCTCGGGTCGGGCCCGACGCCGGAAAAAAGGGCGTCGCGAAAATCGTGCAGCGTGTGGACGCTCGCTCCGGCATCCGTCAGCAAGTCGTTGAGATAGCCGCGCGCCGTTCCGTAGAGCGGATCATAGGCGATTTTCAGCTTGGCCTGAGCGATGGTTCGGAGGTCAACTTTCTGCTGGAGGGCTTCGAGGTAAGCGGGCCGCGGGTCGGCGGGACGCGAAAGCGGCGCCGTAAAATTCGGCCCTTGAACCGAATATTCGCCCCCCAGTGTCTTCGCGGCAAAATCCTCAATCTGTCGCGTGATTTCCGGCAAGGCGGGAGCGCCATCCGCGCTTGAAAACTTCAAACCGTTATACTCCGGGGGGTTGTGGCTGGCAGTGATGTTGACGCCGCCGTCAAGCCGGCTGTGAAGAATTTCGTGCGCCAGGGCGGGCGTGGGATCGGGGCGCGAGCAGCGCCACGTCTCCACGCCGTGCGAGGCCAGAATCTCCGCCGCCGTGGCGGCGAATTTTTCTGACAGAAAGCGCGTGTCGTAGCCGACGATCACTCGCGGCCGCCCCGATTGCGTCAGCAGAAACTGCGCCATGCCGGCGGCCGCCAACCGCACGTTCGCAAACGTAAAATCTTCCGCGATGACAGCGCGCCATCCGGAAGTTCCGAACTTGATGGGGTGGTTGTGCCCCATGGGTTACCCATTGTATCGTTAGGCTCACGCCGCCGCAACGCCGATGTTGGAGTGAGCAAGGAGGTTCTTTGACCGACAAGATCGTCGTCTTCGTCACCGCCGGGAGTCGCCGCGAGGGTCGCAAAATCGCCAAGCGGCTGGTAGGGTCGCGTCTGGCCGCCTGCGTCAACCTGACCGCGCCCATTGAATCCATTTATGGGTGGAAAGGGAAGGTTGAAACAAGCGCCGAAGTGCTGCTCATCATCAAGACACGCCGCGAATTGTTCAGCCGCATCGAAGCCGAAGTCCGCAAGCTCCACGCCTACACGACGCCAGAGATCATCTGCTTGCCCATCATCGAAGGCTCTGCCGATTACTTGAAGTGGCTCGACGATTCCCTTGAGGCGCAGTAAATGATTGCGCGACTACTGCACCGCAAAGCATTCGGCGCGTGTTCTCTCGGCCGCGGCGCCTCCGTCAAAGCATGGCCAGCGCGTGCTCCAAATCCGCGATCAAATCCTCAACGTCTTCAATCCCGACAGAAATCCTGACCAGGCCATCCGTGATGCCGAGGCGGCGGCGGTCGTCGGGCGGAACGCTTGCATGGGTCATCGTTGCCGGATGCGAAATCAGCGTCTCCACGCCGCCCAAACTTTCCGCCAGCGAGCACAGCCGCACGGCTTTCAACAATCGCTTGGCGTTTTCAAGCGAGCCGGTTTCAAAGGAGAGCATGCCACCAAATCCTGTCATCTGCTTTTTCGCCAGCTCGTGCTGAGGATGGGTTGGAAGGCCGGGATAATGGACGTTTTTGACTTTAGGATGGCGCGCCAGAAACTCGGCCACCGCCATGCCATTCTCATTGTGCTGCCGCATGCGCACGGAAAGCGTTTTGACGCCGCGCAGCACTAGCCAGCTATCCATCGGCCCGAGCACCGCTCCGGCGGCGTTCTGAATGAACTTCAGCCGCTCTGCCAGCGCCCCGTCACTCACAATGACCGCCCCGCCCACCCCGTCGCTGTGCCCGTTCAAGTATTTCGTGGTGCTGTGCAGCACGATGTCCGCGCCGAAGGCGAGCGGCCGCTGAAAGTACGGGCTCATAAAGGTATTATCCACGGCCAAAAGCGCCCGGTGGTGATGGGCGAGGGAAGCAGCGGCGGCGATGTCAGTAATTTCCATTACCGGGTTCGTCGGTGTTTCGATATACGTAAGCCGAGTGTTCGGTTGAAAGGCTCGCTCGAGGCTATCGAGATCGGTGGTGTCGACGTAAGAAAAGCTGAGCCCAGAGCCCTTGAGCATGTGCTCGAACAGGCGAAACGTTCCGCCGTACAAATGGTGTCCCGCCACAACGTGATCGCCAGGCTTGAACAGGGACATCATGGCGTTGATGGCCGCCATGCCGGAAGCAAACGCCAAGCCGAACTTGCCGCCTTCCAGACGCGCCAAGTTGCGCTCCAGCGCGGCGCGTGTCGGGTTCGACGTCCGCGCGTATTCGTAGCCCTTGTGCTTGCCGAGCTCTTCCTGAACGAATGTGGACGTTTGGTAGATGGGAACGATAATCGCTCCCGTGGCCGGATCTGGTTCCTGGCCTACATGAATGGCATCGGTTGCAAATCCCATAGTTCCTTTCTGAGCGCCGCCGTCGGTCTTTGAGGTCGGCGACTCTTGGGTGGACGGGTGTCCACGGTCGGGGTGTTCCGAGACCGGGGCTGTTAGCGGCGGGCCGCCGTCCAGGTCTTTTCCGGGCTCTCGCCCTTCGGGACCTCACCCGCGATATTGCTCCGCAAGCAGGGAATAATCAATCCTAGGCGGACGCCCATCGGCGCTGGCCGGCGCCGAATCGCGCTCTTGCCGGTTACTGCGCGCAACTCCGCGGTCACCCCAAGACCCGTGGCCACGGCAACGCCATGCATCCTCAGTGATTCCATCGCGAATTAGGAAGCTGTGGAAAACCTTGACAAGCCCACCGCACTCCTCTAGGATGAGGCCAAGTTTCTGTATCGTGATGCTGCGGTTGCAACGGCACTTTCCGGCACGGGCGGTGGGCGAATCAATCAAATTATCATACTGCGAAGGGTCGAGGAATGTCGGGAAAGCTAGGGGAAATTCTTGTCAAAGAAAGCCTAATCACCGCTGAGCAGCTCAAGCAAGCCCTGGAACACCAAAGGGCGAACGGCGGGAGATTGGGGAATAGTTTGGTCAAGCTCGGCTTTCTCAGCGACGATGAGGTCACGGCCGTTCTTTCCCGTCAGTACGGCGTTCCCTCGATCAACCTGGCTTACTTTGAAGTGGACCCGAACGTGATTAAGCTGGTGCCCATGGAGACCGCCATGAAGTACCAGGTGCTGCCCTTGAGCCGGGTGGGGTCTTCGTTGACGCTGGCCATGGTGGATCCGACGAACGTGTTCGCCATGGATGATATCAAGTTCATGACGGGTTTTAATATCGAGCCCGTCGTGGCTTCTGAAACGGCGATCACGGATGCGATCAAGAAGAATTACGGAAGCATCGAGGATGTTGAGCGAAAGAAAGAAATCGAGGAACTAGTCAGCTTCATTGACGAGGGGCAGACCGAGAGCGTCGAGTTGGAAGCGGAGGACGAGTCAACGCTCAATCTGGCGCAACTTGAGAGGGCGGCCGAAGAGGCGCCGGTGATTAAGCTGGTGAACTACATCCTGACCGATGCCGTGAAGCGCGGAGCCAGCGATATCCATATGGAGCCTTACGAGAAGGAGTATCGGGTTCGGTACCGAATTGACGGCCTCCTTCAGACGATTATGAATCCGCCGACCAAGCTGCGCGATGCCATCATCAGCCGCGTTAAAATCATGGCCAAACTGGATATCTCGGAGAAGCGCCTTCCGCAAGACGGACGCATCATGATCAAGATGATGCACAACGGAAAGAAAAAACAGCTCGACTTCCGCGTTTCCGTTCTGCCCACGCTGCACGGCGAGAAAATCGTCATGCGGCTGCTGGACAAAGAAAACCTTCGTCTGGATATGACGAAGCTGGGATTTGAGCCGCAATCGCTGGAGAAGTTCCAGAAGGCGATCTTCAAGCCGTACGGCATGGTTCTGGTCACCGGGCCGACCGGAAGTGGAAAGACGAACACGCTTTATTCCTCGATCGCCCAGTTGAACAAGGCCGACACCAACATTGTGACCGCGGAAGACCCGGTGGAATTCCAACTTCCCGGGATCAATCAGGTGCAGATGAAGGAGCAGATCGGGCTGAATTTCGCCGCGGCCTTGCGGTCGTTTCTGCGGCAGGACCCCAACATCATCCTGGTCGGTGAGATCCGCGACTTCGAGACAGCGGAGATCGCCATCAAGGCTGCGCTGACGGGACACTTGGTGCTTTCCACGCTGCACACCAATGATGCACCATCCACGATTTCTCGCCTGATGAACATGGGGATCGAGCCGTTTCTGGTGGCGACCTCCGTGCATTTGATTGCCGCTCAGCGTCTGGTACGCCGCATCTGTAGCGAGTGCCGGCGCGAGGATCCGGTGAGCCGCCAGGTACTGATTGACGCTGGGTTCACTCCCGAGGAAGCCAAGACCGTCAAGGTCTATAAGGGCGAGGGATGTTCGGCCTGCGGCAGCCGGGGATACCGAGGCCGCGTCGGGCTTTACGAGGTTCTGGAAATTACCGACGAGTTGCGCGAGCTCATTTTGGTGGGCGCCTCGGCGCTGGAGCTGAAAAAGAAGGCGATCGACCAAGGGATGATTTCCCTTCGGCGCAGCGGCCTGATTAAAGTCGCGGCCGGCCAGACGACGCTGGAGGAAGTCATTCGTGAAAGCGTTCTGTGATGGAACGGAGGCTCGCGCGCCGACGGCGCGGGGTGGCGTGCGGCAGACCGGAGGTCATAAAGAATGGCGATCCCCTCGTTAAGCGAATTGTTGAAGCGCATGGTGGACAGTGGAGGCTCCGACCTCCACATCACGACCAACTCACCTCCCCGGATTCGTGTTCACGGTGAGCTGAAGCCCTGCGAGGACTTGCCGGCGCTCGGGCCGGCGGAAACCAAACAGCTTAGTTACAGCGTGCTCACCGACGCCCAGAAGCACCGGTTCGAGGAGAACCTCGAATTGGATTTTTCCTTCGGCATCAAGAATATCGCTCGTTTTCGAGGCAACCTGTTCAACCAGCGAGGGGCGGTAGGCGGCGTGTTTCGCGTCATTCCGTTCGAGATTAAGACGTTTGAGCAACTGGGGTTGCCGCCCATCCTTCGCCGGCTCTGCGAAAAGCCGCGCGGCCTCGTCCTGGTGACGGGCCCCACGGGAAGCGGAAAATCAACCACCTTAGCCACCATGCTCGACTTGATCAATCAGACGCGGTACGAGCACATGATTACGATCGAGGATCCGATCGAGTTCATCCACCCTCACAAGCGGTGCCTGGTGAACCAGCGCGAAGTCCACTCCGACACTCACTCCTTTTCGAACGCGCTCCGCGCGGCGCTGCGCGAGGATCCGGACGTCGTGCTCATCGGCGAGATGCGCGATCTGGAAACCATCGAATCCGCTCTGCGCATCGCGGAGACCGGGCACCTCACGTTCGGGACTTTGCACACCAACTCAGCCTCCTCAACCATTAACCGCATCATTGACGTCTTCCCTTCCCACCAGCAGTCTCAGATTCGCGCCCAGCTTTCACTGGTTCTGGAAGGGATCCTGTGCCAAGCGCTGCTCCCTCGCGCGGACGGCCGGGGAAGAGCGATGGCCATGGAAATTCTGATCCCGAATTCCGCGATCCGCAACCTTGTTCGCGAGGACAAAATCCATCAGATTTACTCGGCCATGCAAACCGGCCAGGATAAGTTCGGAATGCAGACCTTCAACCAATCGCTGTACGCCCTTTTCCAACAGAAGGCCATTAGCCTGGAAACGGCGATGGCGCGCTCCAGCAATACGGATGAGCTACAGGATATGATCAATCGCGGCAGCCAGGGCGCGGCAGCTCGTCCGGCGGGGCAATACGCGCCCGCTAAGCGATAGTCCGGCGTGGCGGATTCCCCGGCGCCCCTTGCAGAATGAGTTTGTGGTGATGAGCAGAGTCGCCGGAGGTCAATTAAGGAGGAAATCAATCCATGCCTCAGTTTGAATTCCGTGGAACGTCCCGGACCGGCCAACAGGTAACCGGGGTGCGAGTGGCGGCGAATCGCGATGTCTTGGACGCCCTTCTGCGCCGTGAATTGATTACCCCGACGCGAATCGTTGAAAAGGGGCGCGAGATCGCCATCCCCAAGCCAAAGGTCGGCGGCAAGGTCAGCTCGAAGGATCTGGCCATTTTCACGCGTCAGTTTTCCGTCATGATTGACGCCGGCCTTCCTTTGGTGCAGTGTCTTGAAATCCTGTCGTCGCAGCAGGAGAACAAGGCCTTTGGCCGTGTCTTGGTGGGCGTGCGCACATCGGTCGAGAGCGGCTCGACCCTTGCTAACGCGTTGCACCAATACCCGAAAGTCTTCGATGACCTGTACACCAACATGGTCGAGGCTGGCGAGACGGGCGGTATTCTTGACACCATCCTCCAACGGCTCTCAACCTATATTGAAAAGGCGGTCAAATTGAGGCGGGCCGTGCAATCCGCCATGATCTATCCGATATCTGTTTTGGTCATCGCTGCCGGTGTGATTACGTTGCTGCTGTGGAAGGTGGTGCCGATTTTTGCCACCCTTTTCGCCGGTATGGGCATCCAGTTGCCGCTCCCCACCCGGATCGTGATCGGGCTGAGCCATTTTGTGGCGACGTTTGCGCTGCCAACGATCGTGCTGGTGATCTTGCTCGGATTCGCGGTGAAGTGGTATTACGGCACCCCCGATGGGCGAATGATGATTGACACGCTGATGCTGAAGGTCATCCTGATTGGCCCGCTCCTGCGCAAGATTGCCGTGGCTCGGTTCACGCGAACCTTGGGAACCTTGATTACGAGCGGCGTTCCGATGCTCGAAGCCATGGATATCACCGCCCGCACGGCCGGCAATGCGGTGGTGGAAAAGGCCATCACGTCAGTCCGGAAGGCCATCGAAGGCGGCCGAACCATTGTGGACCCGCTGCGGGAGACGGGCGTGTTTCCCAACATGGTGGTGCAGATGATCGGCGTCGGAGAGCAGACAGGCGCTTTGGACGCCATGCTTCAGAAAGTTGCCGACTTTTATGAGGATGAGGTGGATGCGGCAGTCGGCGACCTGCTAGCCGTCATGGAACCGCTGATCATCCTCTTCTTGGGGGTCGTCGTCGGCGGCGTGGTCATTTCAATGTATATGCCCATGTTTGCCATGATCGGCCAGTTGGCCAAAGGATGAGAAGCTGCAGTTGCGGAGTGCGGCCATGACGGAGGAATGGCACGCCCCGCGACGGGCAGTGGAATTTCCGAGGCGGGTTCCGCGGAAGGGTGATTTCCTTCGCTGGAGCCCGCTTTGTTTTTATGGCGGCCATCGGGAGGCCAGGAACTCCAGGACGGGCGCGGCGTTCGTCGTGGCAGGGGGTAATGCGGCGTCCGGGTCTCCGGGGGACATTCGCCGGATTCGCCGGTTGAGTCGCGCTTCGGACGGGAGAAGAACCTGAATCATGAACCTTACGGATGATTTGAAAACCTGGCTCTCGTGGGTCATCCGGATCCGCTTCGTCATCATCAGTTTTGTCTTTGCGATTGAATACGCGATCCAGCAGCTTGCTCCCACCTCCAGCGACCCCCGATCCATCGTTTACCTCGGGATGGCGGTCATTCTGTGGTACATTCTCAACCTTTTTTTCCTGATCTATAACCAGATCAGCCAGGACTACCTGCTCCAGGCTCACCTTCAGATATACTCTGACCTAGTCATCATCACCGCCATCGTCCACGTCACGGGAGATCTGGACAGCAATTATTTTTCGCTTTACTTGGTGGCCATCATTCTGGCGAGCATCCTCCTCCCTCGCTCGCAGGCGTTTCTAGTGGCCAGTGTGAGTTTCATTTTGATGGGGTCGCTATTGGAACTGGCCTATCTTCCAAGCCTCTACGCGAACTTCGTCTCGCAGCACTCCGTTCTGAATATTTTGGCGACCACATCTCTGACGCCGGTGGATCTCGGAACGCTTCAAGTGAAAATCGCCGTAAGCCTCTTCGGCTTTTTTGCGGTTGCTTATCTGTCCAGCTTCCTCGCCGAGAGGCTCCGCAAGACCGGCGCGGAGCTCCGCGACAAGAGCGGGCAGGTGGCGAGCCTGCAGGCGATCAATGAAAACATCATCCGCAGCATGAGGGACGGACTCATTACGACCGACCTGGAAGGAGCTATTACGGAGCTAAATCCGGCGGGCGCGTTGATCCTTGGGTGTTCCCATACGACGGTTGTGGGCCGTCCGATTCGCGCCGTCTTCCCCGATGCCGACTTGCCTGACCCCTTCGCAGAGCGAATAACCCCGGAATCCGCCCGAACGGAGATCAATTATTGGAATCCCAAAGGCGAGAAGCGAATCTTGGGCCTGTCGGCCTCGCCGCTGGTCATCCCTGAGATCGGCGCGGTGGGCTGTGTTTACGCTGTCCAGGATCTGACCCTGGAGAAAAAGCTGGAAGGCGAGTACCGGCTGAAGGATCGCATGGCAACGCTCGGCCGCCTGGCGGCCGGCATTGCCCATGAAATCCGGAATCCGCTGGCTTCGATTGCGGGTTCCGCAAAGGTTCTGCAATCTATGGCGGATGCGGACGACGATCAGCGGAAATTGATCGGGATTGTCAGTCAGGAGTCCGAACGCCTGAATAAGCTGGTTTCTGATTTCCTTCTCTATTCCCGCGAGCAGCGATTCGTATTTCGCGAAGTGGACGTTGTGGGGCTTCTTGAGGAGACCGTCCTCCTTCTCAAACTTAATCCCTGTTTACATCAGGGCTTGAAAGTGGAGAAGAGCTTTCCCGGCCATCCAGTCCGAATCGTCGCCGACCCGGATAAACTCCGGCAGGTGTTCTGGAATATCTGCGACAATGCTGTGAAGGCCATGCGCGAGAAGGGAATTCTGACCGTGGAGGTTCGGGATCCGGACAACGACGAGGTGCAGATTCTCTTTTCTGACACGGGGATCGGCTTTACACCCGCGCAGATGGAGAAGCTGTTCGAACCCTTTCAGCCGGGATTTCGGAACGGCACGGGACTGGGCCTGGCCATCGTTTACCAGATTATCCGAGGGCATGGAGGCAGAATTCATATGAATTCGTCCTTGAAGCAGGGAACCTGTTTTACAATCACCGTTCCAAGAGAACAAGCACCGGAGGTTTCTCCCAGGCTCGAGGCTGATTCTCTCTGACCTGCCGTTTTCGGCGGAAGGCCCAGACGGCCGAGCATTCGAGTGACTAGGCTATGGCGCGATTACTGATCGTGGACGATGAAAAATCAATCTGCCAGCTGATGGAGATCGCGTTCCGCAAAACCGGCCACGTGGTGGAGACAACTTCGAGCGGCCAGACGGCCAAGAAAAAAATTGAATCTCAGGTTTACGACATCATTATTTCGGATATTCGCATGCCGGACCTGACGGGCATTGAACTGCTCGAGTACGCGCGGGGAACGCGCAATCCCGCGGCTTTCATTTTGATTACCGCCGTGCCCACGATGCCGACGGCCATTCAGGCGTTGAATCTGGGCGCTTACCGTTACGTGATCAAGACCGACAAGCTGGTGGAAGAGCTGAAGTTGGTGGTGGATCGTGCGCTGGAAGATCTCGCGGTTCGCGAGGAAAATATCCGGCTTCGCCGCGAACTCCTGCGTGTTTTCGCTCATGAAAATATCGTGGGCCGAGGTCAGAAAATCGCCGCCATCCTCGAAATGGTTCGGAGCGTCGGGCCGACTATCAGCACGGTGTTGATTACCGGGGAGAGTGGGACGGGCAAGGAATTGGTGGCCCGGGCCATCCATGAGGCAAGCCCGAGGCGCGAGAGAGCTTTTGTGTCCATCAACTGCGGAGCATTTCCGGAAACATTGCTCGAAAGCGAACTTTTCGGATACCTCAAAGGAGCCTTCACGGGCGCTGATACGAATAGAAAAGGAATCATCGAGTCGGCCAGTTGGGGAACGCTTTTTCTGGACGAAATTGGCGAGACCAGTCCGAGC
>JAKAWO010000354.1 GCA_021827255.1 Acidobacteriota bacterium
AGCTGCCGATGAAGCTCGGCACTCAGTACTCGGCCTTGCCCTCCGACGATACATTGCGGGCGATCGCGGCCTTTGGCGTGGCGCACATCTGCTGCGGTCTTCCCGCGCCCCCCACCGACGCTCCATGGAGCGTGGACGCCCTCCAGCGATTGCAGGACCACATTGGCTCCTTCGGGATCGAGCTGGGGATGGTTCCGCTGCCGCTCAGCTCGAGTTACATCACGCGCGCGGAGAATCCGGCCATCATGCTGGGCGAGAGCCCAGAACGCGACCGCGAGATCGAAGCCATTTGCGGCATGATTCGCGACGCCGCCCGGGCGGGTATTCCCGCGCTCAAGTACAATCTCACCATCCTCGGCGTCGTGCGCACGCCGCCGACGCGCGGCCGGGGCGGAGCCATGTACAGCACGTTCAATTATCAAGAGGCGGTGAAGGAATCACCGCCGCTCACGCCCGCCGGCCCTGCCGAGCATGGGCCCCTTACCTCAAAACATGCGGAAGGTGGTTTCAACTTTCGCCTTGACGGTTTTTCCCGGCGGTTCAAAGCGCCATTGGCGAACGGCAGCCACCGAGGCCTTCGCAAGCAGCGGTTGGCCGCTGATGACCTGGACGCCCACGACTTCGCCTTGCGGATTGACCGTCATCCACAGGTGGACTGTCCCTTGAATGTGTCGCGCCTTGGCGAGAGGTGGATAAACCGGCTGTGGCTGGCTCACCGGCTTCAGTTTGGGCTTGGGAGATTGTGAGCCGCTGGCGACGCCGCCCTTGATTCCTCTCGGCCCACCGCCCGATATGCCGCCAGCAGCTCCGGCTGCCGAGGGTGAGTTCGGCGGGCGGCGAGTCGTGGGCACTTTGGGCGAAGCGGGCGCTGACTCAGGAGGCGCAGGCCTGGCCGGTTTTCGCTGCGGCTCCAATTCTCTCCGCTCCCTATCCAGCTCCTGAAGCTGGATTTGCAATTCGCGCCGCTGCTTCTCCAGTTCCCGGCGCTGCTCTTCCAATTGCTCCCGTTGTTTCTCCAGCGTCTGCCGCTGGCGCTCCAATTGCTGCTGCTCCTGCAGATTCGCTCGCGCGAGCGCGGCTTGCGCTTGCTGCCTGGCCTGGGCCATTGCCTGTTCCAGTTGGGCTCGAATCTTTGCCTGGTCGATTTTTGCCGCCTTTGCCGCGGCCCGCTCCGCCGCCCGAGCTTGCGCCGCGGCTTGCTGGAGCTGGCGCTGGAGACCAGCCTGATCAACTTTGACCGTCCGGCCGCGGTCTTTTCGGTTCACTGAGGAGCGCGATTCCGTCTGGGCGGGCGCTGCGGGCACGGCAGGAGCGGCGGCGGAGGTCCTTAACGGCAGCAAAGCAGCGGCCAGCGTGGCGGTGAGTGACAGACCCGCGAGGCTCGCGGATAAAGCCAAAGCGAGATTCTTTCTCGACATAGAGACCTCCTTCAGAATCAGTGCCACGCGGCGCTTCAAATGCCGCTCGGCGAGAAACAGCGGCGCCGGGGCGAGGCGTGCGGCCGAGGTGGCCGAGGCGATCTCGTAGAGCGCGGCCAGATAATCACGGCGCGAACCGGCCAGAGCCACGACTTCCTGATCAACGGTCTGCTCGCGGGTAAGGCGAAGCTGGGAGATCAGCCACGCGACAGCGGGATGGAACCAGAACAGCGCGCGAAGGATCTCCTCCCCGACGTGCCACAGCCAGTCGCGGCGGCGAACGTGCAGGAATTCGTGGCAGAGAATGACCCTTTGGCGGGCCGCATCCATCTGTAGGAACTTCGGGGGCAGCACGATCACCGGCTGGCGCCAGCCAAACGTGGCCGGCGAAGCGATTTGGTCGGAGATGAGAACGGAGGGAAAAACTCCGAGCGCGGATTGGAATTCTTCGACCGCCTCCTGCGGGCCGAGCGCCCGGGCGGAGCGGCGCGAACGGTGCAGACGCAACCATCCGGCGGCAAGCCACAAGAGGCGCAGGAGAATTGCCGCGGCCAGCGCGATAGCAATCCAGTCGTAAACGGAGAGCACGGGTCTGGTGCGGGCCACGGCGACCGAGGCTTCAATCTGAATGCTTCCGACCGGCGCGATGCCCTGCCCGGCTTGAGCGGCGCTTTGCCGCACCCAAGGCACGGCGCGCCAAGGCTCGATCACGGGAAGCAACAGGCCAGCGACGAGGACGATTCGCCAATAGATCAGCCGGACGCGCGGCAGGCGCAAGCAGGTGACCGTGGCCATCAGGCCGCCCGCGGCAATGACGACGGCGAGTTGCGCCGAATAAACGGCAACATTGTCAAACCAGAGCGGCGGCTTCATCGCCCCTCCTGGATCATGCGGGCGATTTCGCGGAGCTCTTTTTCAGAGAGCGGTTCGTCCTGGATCAGGTGGACGAGCAGCGGCTTGGCCGAGCCGTTGAAGACGCGATCCACGAACTCGCGGACCATGGCGCGAATCACCTGCTGGCGGGGCCGCGCGGGCCGGTAAAGAAAGGCGCGCTCCGCGCGGCGCTTCTTGAGAAACCCCTTCTGCTCCAGAATGTTCATCATCGTCATGACCGTGGTGTAGGCGACTTTGCGGCGGGCGCGCAGCGCTTCGTAAACGTCGCGCACGGTCGAGGGGTCGCGCTCCCAGACGATTTTCATGATTTCGAGTTCCTGCGGTGTGAGTGTCGGGTACTTGGGTCGCATGATAACGATGAGACTAGTACGAATTCTTTAGTAATGTCAAGAGGAAAATTTCGAGGAGTGGGAATGTCGAGGTCACGCGAGAAGGGCCCGCGATGGGAGAAACACCTTCGCGGCTACGCGAGGGCTGCGGCCCGAAAACC
>JAKAWO010000355.1 GCA_021827255.1 Acidobacteriota bacterium
TCCGCTGATCGTTCCGTTGTCGGGGGTAGGAGCGGCGGCGGGCGGTTTCGCCGCCGACCAGAATACCCAATGCACTTCGGGCACGTCGTCGCCCTTAACCACCAGTTTTGGAGCAGACAGCTTGTCGCCTTCGATTTGGGCCTCAAAGATGGAATCGTTGACCCGATAGAGCACCAATCCATCCTTGCGGACATCCAGAATTTCGCTGTCCTCCTGTCCGCTGTGGATTGTTATTCTCCTCCCGTCCAAGAGGTTGTCCAAGATTAGCGTGCCGGGGATGAGGTTAAAGTTTCCCACGAAGGCCGCGTACCACATTCTCACGCTGGGGAGGAGCCGGGTTTCTTGGACCCTCTCGTCTTCGTGGCCAGGATTGTTGTCGCCGGCCGGGACGCCCGCGTTTCCGGTGATGATGTTATTGGGGTTGTCGTCCTCGACGATTGTTGCCAGCCAAACGCCGAAGAGCCTTGAGCGCGGGACGTTGGCGGGGGCTGTGACAGTGCTCCAGCTTCCGCCCGCCTTTTCCAGCACAAACATCGGAGTTGTTCGGACAGCACTGGAGGCCAGAGTTTTGCCCGTATAGAGGGGGCTGACTATGAAAAAGCGGGGGCTAGCTGCGACGATTCGAAAGCGCTCCGAACCCTTCACGCCCGAAGGCGAGCGAAGACCAGCAGCGACCGGCACCAGGCTAGCGCCCTCGCGTATCAGGACCTGGTCCTTCGCCACGCGGACCTCCGGACCCGCACAGAATGTGGGCCCTCCAGGGCAACCTACGTACCGGAGCGACGCGAGCTGGTCCCATTCGTTTTCCTCAACCCGGGCCCCGGGGGCGGCGGGCTCCCCTGACACGCTGATCAGGACCGTGACCGTCCACCTCTTGCTCGGTTGCCGCGCTGCCCAGGCAAGGCACAAGGCGTGGGAAGCCTGATCCTGGCCCGCGCTCGCCGCGAAGAAGTTGTCCACCGGAAAGAGAGATTTCGCATTGAAGCCGACCTCGTCCACGAGCGACGGCCTTCGAAGGTGGATGACAGTGACGGTGGTCGGCACCATATGGGGATAGGCAACATACACCCTGTCTTCCAGATCGTAGGCAACACCGTAAAGACCCTTCTTCGCGGGCACGATGACCCTCACCAACTTGAGCGCGTGGTCCGGGCCGGCTGTGTAAAGCGTGACGGGATACGTCTGGGGCGCGTCGTTGGTTGGCGTGCCGGCGAGCAAGAATAGGGTTTGGGCGGCTTGGGCCGCTTGCACTCCCACGCAGCAGGTGAGGGCAAGCAGGAGAGGGAAGCTCAGCGGCGCGGCCCTTCTCCGCCGCGCGAGACGACTGGGGCTGCAGGATTGATTTGAAGAACTCTCCCGACAGCCGAGTCCGCGCCCCGGTTGGCCTAGAACGCGCTTGAGGGAAAATGACCGCCATGGTTGATGCATCTCAGTAGGCCGCCTGGTTGCAAACGTCTCCGACATAACTTCCGTGAGTGCCGCAAGTAGGATTAGTTACCTTGTTGACGTAATACTCCTCGCGGGTTGAGTCCCATTGGATGTAGTAACCAGGCGGATATTGATAGGTCCCGTCCGGGCATTCCACGCCGCCTGTACCGTTGTATGCGGTTATCCACTCAGCATCCTCCCAACTGTGCACGTTCCCGCTCGCCGTGCTGGCAAACGTGCAGTAGTCCAGCGGGTCGCCGTCGTTCGCCAGCTTCTCTACAAAGTCCTCCTGGGCTTGAACCTCGAATATTCTTTCTGGCATAACTCACCGACCCTCCAGCGGATAATAGCGCATGACACGAAAAAATGGTGACTCAGCCTCTGATGCCTTGCGGCGTAATCTTGCAGGGCCGCAGGCGTGGCGCAAGCGTGCGGCCAGGCGCGTGCCCGCGGTGTATCCATGCTTCCGGTTACAATGTACATCTTCGCCTTTTGTTCGTCCCGCGATGATTTTCTGAACGGAGCGGCGTAAATCCGAATCTCCTGGCTTCATCGTGTGCGTTTGGTCCCACCAGGCAGAAGCCCAGAAGCCGTGCCGAGGTGAAGCACGGCGCTACAGCCCGCGCGCCGAGAGGATTACCGACCGGCCGAATTTGCTCCCTGCGAAGGTCCCGAGATGCCCTGATGATAGTCTGGTGCGGCGATTTCTACGGGAGCGAAGCCAGGGACCCCAATGGTACAATGGCGGCCATGAGCGACGAAAAGGGAGAGCGGCGGGCGGCGCTCAAGAAAGTCGCGGTTTTCGCCGGCCTTTCCGAGAGCGAGCTGGGGTTTTTGGGCGAGCGGGCGCGAGCGCGGGCTTATGGGGCGGGGGAATCGGTGTTTTCCGAGGGCGAGCCGTGCCGAGGGCTGTTTGTGGTGGAGTCTGGCGCCGTCAAGGTTTTCAAGTTGTCGGCGGCGGGGCGCGAGCAAGTGCTGACGGTTGAGCGGGCAGGAAATTCGCTGGCGGAGCTGCCGGTTTTTGACGGCGGGAATTATCCGGCTTCGGCCGTGGCGGCCGAGGCTTCCAAGCTGCTGTTCATCAGCAAGGAGGACTTCCACCGCCTCTGCGTCGCGCACCCGGAAGTGGCGCTGAAGATTCTGCGCGTCATGGGATCGAGACTGCGGCGGCTGGTGAACCTGATCGAAGAGCTTTCGTTCACGACGGTGCGACAACGGTTGGCGGCGCTGCTGGCGCGCATGGCGGAGCAGGGCCAGAGCGGCACGGAAGGAATCGAATTCACGCTGCCGATGAGCCAGCAGGAGCTGGCCGCGCAGATCGGCACGGTGCGGGAACTGGTTTCGAGAAATTTAGGCCGGTTCCAGG
>JAKAWO010000029.1 GCA_021827255.1 Acidobacteriota bacterium
AGCGCCAGTTTCATCACCGGCGCGTTCATTGCCGTGGACGGCGGCTTCATGGCGCAAGGCATCGGGGAATAGCCAGGCCAACCTCTGCTGAAAAGCCCTCGCTGCGCCGCTCAGACAAATTCGAGTGCCCCGCAACCTTTTTCCCGGCGGAGGGGTCTATATAGGTGTAGGATAAGGTTGGGGTGGCCCTCGAAACCTACCCGCCAGGAGGTGTGCCATGACCGGCAACATGAAGATCAGAAAATGCGGGGCCGCGCTGCCCGCAGCCGTCTTACTCCTGTCCGGGCTCATGGTCTCGCCGGACTTGAGGGCGCAGAGTTATTCCCACGCTCGCATCGTGCGCCTGAGCTTCGTACAAGGGACGGTGAGCGTCACCCGCCCTGGCGTGGCCGAGTGGTCCACCGCCCCCGTCAACACGCCCATCCAGGAAGGGTTCAAGGTCGCCACGGCGGCGAACAGCTTTGCTGAAATCGAATTCGAAAATGGTTCGACCGCGCGCCTGGGCGAGCAATCTGAACTGGATTTTACTCAGTTGGCGCTTGCTCCCAGTGGCGGCAAAATCAACCGCATGACGATGGCCGCCGGCTACGCGACGTTCGATGTGATTCCTGAAACTGGCGATGTCTATACCGTGACCGCTGGCCGCGCGGTGCTCGCTCCCTCCGGCCGCACCATCTTCCGTGTGGACCTTAATTCGTCAGCGCAGCGCATCGAAGTTTTCCGGGGCGTCGTCAACGTCTCCAGCCCCTTCGGTTCCGGGCAGTTGACCAAGAACGACGTCTTGGAAATTGACCCGACCACGCGCGCCTACGTGGTCACGCACGGCATCACGCAGGATGCCTGGGATCGCTGGGTCGAAAAACGCGATCAGGTTTTGCTCGCCGAGAAGTCTCGCGCCGTGCCTGCGGGCCTCAGCAGTTACTCATCCGCCTATTCGGGCCTTTACGGTTGGAATGACCTCAGCTACTACGGGAATTGGAGCGACATCCCGGGATACGGTTATGGCTGGAGCCCCTACATGTCCGCCGGCTGGATGCCCTTCTCATTTGGGCAGTGGGCTTGGTATCCGGGATTTGGCTGGACGTGGATTGATTATGACCCGTGGGGATGGTTGCCGTTCCACTATGGAAACTGGGCTTTCATGTCGGGTTTTGGATGGACTTGGTTTCCGGGCGCGTTTGGTTATTGGTCACCCGCTAACGTCACCTGGTTTCAAGGCGACGGTTGGATTGGCTGGAGCCCTGGCGTGGGCGGCACCTCTGCTAACGGGAATTCTCTCATTGCCATTGTGACGAACAGCTTCCGAAGGGGATGGCCGATCAATCCGGGCAATGTCCTTCGAGAACCGCCCCGTCTTGGCCGTCGCGTGGTCGCTCCGAACGTCGCGCCGACCGTGTCCGCTTATCTGCCCGGCAGGGTGACCGCCGCGCCCAACTTGCGCACCTTGACCATCACGGGGCGGCCGTCGCCGATGATTCGCGGCAATGAACGTGGGAACGTGGCTTCCAATCTGCCCTCAACGCGCCTGGCCAGCGGAGCGCACACGTTGGTGATTGGGAGGCGTCCTGGAGCCAGGTTGGGTGTTCCCGCGCCGACCGTTGTGCTGCCGCGTGTGACTGCATTTGCGGGCACAAAAGTCAGTGGCAGGACCCCAACGGGGATCGTCTTTAATTCCAACACCGGCCAATTCGTGAACAACCCCAACGCGGCCTCGCCGATGGCGCGCGGTCGCCAGACCGTCACCATGGAACCCGGCGGCCACGTCATCGTTGAGTCTCCTAAAAGGGGGACTGAGATCGCGCCAAGGGCGGGCATGAACCGAACGCTTTCAACTTCGCCCTCCGTCGCGCCAACGACAAGAAGGCAGGGGTGGTTCACCCGCTTGTTCGGCGGCCGAAGCGCGCCGAAGAACATTGGGGCGACGAGCAGTGGATCGGGGGCCGGCCGGCAGATGAGACTTGGCCAACCGATGTCCGCGCCGCGTGGTGGCCAAGCGGCTCCGCGCATGCAGACTCGGCCATCGTTCGGCCATTCAGCCGGCTCGCCTTCGCACGGCGCGTTTGGTGGCGGCGGAATGCATGAGAGCGCGCCCCGAATGAGCGGTGGCGGGTTCGGCGGTGGTGGCGGCGGACATATGGGCGGTGGCGCGCCTCAAATGGGTGGTGGCGGAGTTCACAGCGCCCCGGCTGCATCCGGCGGCCGACCACGCTAAGGGCCGACCACGCGAGCTTCCGATGTCCGCCCCACGACAACCGAAATTCGTGCTGACGAACGGCCGTCAGCCGCAGTGGGCTTAGACAACGGCGTTCCCCCAACCTCAAAGGAACAGCTTCACACCCCCAAAAGCGTGGAAGCTGGGCTGAAGCCCGACAGGCGACCCTACCGAAGTTCGCCGGCGTAAATCCTCATAACCGTATCGAGGAAGCTCAAGGCTTGGTCACGCGGCCGCTGGAACGAGTTGCGTCCGATGATGGACCCAAAGCCTCCGCCCTCGCGGATGGCGCGCGCCTCCTCGAAGACGTTCTCGTCGGCGGCTTTCGCTCCGCCCGAAAAGATCACGATGCGGCGCCCATTAAAGGCGCTCTGGACAACCTGCCGGACGCGGTCGGCCAGCGCGCTGATGGGCACGCTCGCCGCCGTGTAGGCCTTCTGAGCCTCGGCCTGCTCGACGTGGTCGCTCGGGAGTTTAACCTTAATGATGTGCGCCCCAAGTTGCGCGGCGATATGCGCGGCATAGGCCACCACGTCAATGGCGGTCTCGCCCGCCTTGCTCAAGCTCGATCCGCGTGGATATGACCACACCACCACGGCCAGGCCGTTGGCTTTGGCCTCTTCGGCCAGCGCTCGCAATTCTTCATACATCGTCCGAGCCTCCGATGAGCCCGGATAGATCGTGAAGCCGATGGCGACGCAGCCGAGCCGCAACGCGTCCTTCACGCTGCCCGTCACCGCTGAAAGCGGATCCTTTTCGTCGTGGAGCACGTCGTGGTTGTTGAGCTTCAATATTAGCGGAATCTCTCCCGCGTGACGCGCCGCCGCGGCCTCCAGGAACCCGAGCGGCGCCGCGTAAGCGTTGCACCCAGCCTCCAAGGCCAGCTCAAAATGATAGTTCGGATCGTAACCGGCCGGGTTCACGGTGAAGCTCCGCGCCGGACCGTGTTCAAATCCCTGATCCACCGGCAGAATCACCAGCTTGCCGGTTCCTGCCAGGCGGCCGTGATTCAACAGTCGGGCGAGGTTGGTCTTCGTCCCGGGGTTGTCACTTTCGTACCAATCCAAGATTTCCCGGACGCGCTCGGTGTTCCGCGCCGACGGGGTGCCGCGAAGTGCTGTCCTAACGGTCTCAACAACGGCCATGCGTTTTACCTCCTGTGGAATAGCTTTCTATTGTAGCAGCGTTCCCGCGCTCTGCGCGGGTTGAACCTCTGGAAATTGGCGCAGGACGCCGATGTGTTTTGCGGTCGGGACCTTAATTGCTCCGGATCTGTTTGCTGACAATTCATCCTCCCGCCCGCTTGATGCGGCGCCGGGCAGGTGACCCATTCGCGCCATCTGCCGGGCAAGCCAGAGCAGGGAGGGGAATAGTGTTTGTTGTGCAACCGCCGGGCCGCTGTGATATATTTCCGCGCGAGAGGGGGCGCCAACCCCTCCCAGATCCCACGTATGAACGGAGTCTTTATGACGAATGATTGCGAAATTACTCGGCGCGACTTTTTGAAATCGGGTGCCAAGGCCGGCGCAACCATGGCAGCACTCGGTGGAATCGGTTTCATGGGAGACCCCCAAAGGGTTCTCGGCGCCAACGACCGCATTCGGATCGCGGTATGCGGCGTGCATGGACGCGGCTTTGATCACGTACGCCAATTCTCCCGCATTCCCGGCGTCGAGGTTGCGGCTATCTGCGAGGTGGCGGAGGACATCGCTCACCAGCGCATGGCCGAAATGGAAAGGCTTCAATTGCCCAAGCCGGCGTACTACTTTGACGTTCGCGAGCTGCTCGAGGACAAAACGATTGACGCCATCAGCGTCGCCACACCGAACCACTGGCACTCGCTGATCGGCGTCTGGGCCTGCCAGGCGGGCAAAGACGTTTACGTTGAAAAGCCGTGTTCGCACAATTGGTGGGAGGGAAAACAGTTGGTTGAGGCGGCGAAGCGTTATCAACGGATCGTCCAGCACGGCACGCAAAGCCGCTCCAGCACGTCCGTGCGCGAGGCGATCCAAAAACTTCACAGCGGGTTGGTCGGTGATGTCTATCTGGCGCGAGGCTTGTGCTACAAATGGCGGCCCTCGATTGGCCACATGCCCATTCAACCGGTCCCGCCGCGCGTTCATTATAACCTGTGGCTAGGGCCAGCACCCGTCCAGCCTTTCACCCTCAATCATTTTCTCTACAATTGGCATTGGTTCTGGGACACTGGAAACGGTGATTTGGGCAATCAAGGCATTCACGAGCTCGACGTGGCTCGCTGGGGCTTGGGGGTTGGTTTTCCGAACAAGGTCGCGGCCATCGGGGGCAAAGTCATGTTTGATGACGACCAGCAGACCCCCAACGTCCTTAACTGCGCCTTCGAGTTCGACCAGCCGACCGGCCCGCCCAAGCTCCTGGAATTTGAAGTCCGGGGCTGGATCACCAATCACGAGGCGGGCATCGGCACGGGCGCCTACGGCGGCAAGCCTCGGCCGCTCAATGAAGTGCGCATCTCCAAGGAGGCGGAGCTGGGTGCTACGCCCGGACATCCGATTCTCGGCCCCATCGGCGGCATGCCAGGGACAGTGGGCAACATTTACTACGGCGCGAAGGGAATGCTGGGCATCTCCGGCTACAGCAGCTACAAAAGCTGGGTCGGCATCCGGCAGGAGCCCGGACCGCAGGGCCGGGGCGGCAACGAACTCGCCCATTTCGAAAACTTTATCCAGTGCGTGCGCAGCCGCAAGGCTGAAGATCTGAACGCGCCCATCGAGGAGGGCCACATTTCGTGCACGCTGCTGCACCTCGCCAACGCCTCTTACCGTCTGGGACGCTCGTTGCGCTTCAACCCGGACACGCAACACGTGATTGACGACGATGACGCGAATGCCATGATGCGCGAGGCCGCGCGGGGCTATCGCCGGCCATTTTACATTCCCGAGGAAGTGTAGGGCGCGCAGGTTCCGTGGACCCTCGGCCGGGCGCCTGGGCCTTCGGCGTCGAAATCCACCATGCCGAATTCGGAACGTGCCGGGGCGCGCGGTCTTGCGCCCTGGCAGTTTCCGCAATCGCAGACAAGGATAACTGCCATGCCCCTTTCACGCCGTGAATTCCTGACGACCCTGAGCTCGGCGCCTCTGGCCGCTCGCGCCTGGGGCAAGTTCGGCAACGTTGAAATTGGCGTTTGCAAGCCGCCCCGAGACCTCGAAAAGGCGGTGCACTACGGATTCGATTATCTTGAGCCGGAAGCCCTCGCCATCCACAATATGGATGACGCCGCGTTTGCCGCCTTCAAAAAGCAGGTGTTGGCCTCGCCGATTCGCTGCGAATGCTACAACATCCTCTTTCCGGGAAGGAAAATCAGGGTGGTCGGCGAGCACGTTCAATGGGACCTTCTCGATCCTTATCTGGAAAAGACCTTCTCGCGTTGCCGCCAGTTGGGCGGCTCGATTGTCGTCTGGGGCAGCTCCGGCTCGCGCAATGTTTCGCCCGGCTACTCGCGGGCCAAAGCCTGGGCGCAGATTCAGCAATTCCTCAAACGCGCGGGCGCGATCGCCCGCCGCCACGGCCTCATCGTCGCCATTGAGCCGCTCCGCCATCAGGAAAGCAACATCATCAACACCGGCGCCGAGGCCATGCGCCTGGTCGAGGAGGTCCATCACCCGAACGTCCGCATGATCATTGACTACTATCACCTGCGCGAAGAGAACGAGAGCCCCGAAATCATCTGGACCGCGCGCCGATACATCGTCCATTTCCATTTCGCCAACCCGCACGGCCGCGTCTGGCCCAAAAGCCCCTCCGAGGACCCTGAGTACGCGGAGTTCTTCCGCATGGTCAAGAAGATCAATTTCCACGGCGGCATCTCGATTGAAGCTCGCGGCACGTTTGCGGTGGACGGCCGCGCCAGCCTTGCGTTTTTCCGTGAAGAACTCACGTCCGCCTGACCCGCTGTGGCGGGGGTCAATGAGTGGCGGCGTGCGCTCACGAAATAAAGACCCGGAGCCACGACACTACCTTACCCGACACCGGCGCTCCTGGTGCCGCGAGGTCTGCCGTTGGGGGTTGCACCTTTGCCCCTTCCCCGAGCAGGGCCAGCCGGAGCACAACCCAACAGCACCGGGAGTCTAGCAACGAAGATTTTCGTTCCGCGCAAAACTCTCCGCGAGGCGGCAGCCGAAAATTCAAGGAAGGTGACTTCTCTTGGCAGGACGCGCGAAATGGCGGTGCTGAGACCGGGTGCGATTCATCTTCAGTCGTCGTGTTTCATGCCTCTGCTCCTTTCGGAGCAGGTCATGCTGCATCTTGAGATTGTGTTTTAATCGTCGGCGTGAAGCAGCGGTCAATTCATGCTGTGCTAGGACCTTGCGCATGGCCTTCTGTTGGGCTTTTTGGCTTTTCAACTCCTCTTTGTGGAGCCTTTTGAGGGCCCTCAATTGCTGGTCTGGGTGAGGATCAGCCCGCAAGTTTCTACGAGGCCCTAACAACAAAATCGCCGTGGTGGGGAGAATGAAACGCCACACGGTGATTCTCATTTTGGTTGGGTCCTCTCTTGATTTCTGCTCTTCGTCATTTCACCCTCACAACCCAATGCGATCGCTGGATTCGGTTGCATGATGACAAGCAAGAGGCAGGGCCGTCGCGCTCACGGATGGATTGCCTTCGAGCTTTTGGGGATGAGCCGCCAGCACGCACACCGTTAGGCTCCAATCCTCAACTCGAGACGGTCAGGATGTAGCTGCGCCCATTGTGGCAGCAGGCTTGGGTTTGCCGGGCAAACGTTCGGGCTGAAGGCGTTCAATCACAAGTTGATCCCCAAGTGCGGTCCCACTTCTAAAAATTGAATGAGATGGCAGCTCGATGACGCTTTGGGCGCGGAAGTTAGGCCCGATCACGGAGAACGGCCGAAGCATTTCGTGGAGCCCGACCACTCTGAATTCCTTATCGATCAAAACCACGTCAATTGAAAAGAGCATGCCGACGGTGTGAATGGAGTTGCACGGCACAATCCACATGCCGCATTCGGGTTCGAGGGATTTCTTGCCGAGCAGGCCAACGAGGCGGCCTAGAACAGAATCGGCGACCTTGACCCGATAAGCCAAAAAGGATTCTTTCGTCCGATTGTATATATAGACGCTACTGCACTTCTGCGCCATCCGAGGTGCCTTTCCATCCGCCGGGCCTATGATTCTTCACCGTAGCTTATCGAGGGGCCTTTTTCTTCATCCGGTAAACCAAGATGATGGCGACGATGACCGCCAGTATTCCCGAGACAACTCGAATCAACGTAACATTGTTCACGCAAGACCTCCTGAATTTAGCGACGCCTTGAATCCAGGCCACTATTTGAGAAAAGTGCTGAAACTTTTAATCAGGGTGATGACCGCCGGAGCGACCGTTACAATAAAAATACTGGGAAAGATGCAAAGAACCAGAGGGAAAACCAGCTTGATGGTCGTCTTGGCAGCCAGTTCCTCTGCTTTCTGCCTCCGCTGGGTACGCAACGAATCTGAGAAAGCGGCCAAGGATTTGGAAATCGGAGTTCCAAAGCGTTCTGTTTGCACCAGCATGTTAACAAACGACCGGACGCTATCCACTCCCACTCGACTCGCCATGGCGCGCCAGGCTCCGATGCGAGGATTGCCGGCTCGCTGCTCAAGATTGATTTGAAGAAGCTCCTCGCTCAGTTCAGGATGGCTCAGCCGCAGTTCTTTGCCGACTCGCACAACAGCTTGGTCCAAGCCGAGGCCTGCCTCCATGCAAATGGCAAGCAGGTCCAAGGTGTCCGGGAGGCTCCGCTCGATGCGCTCGCGCCTCTTTTTGATCGCGTACCCAAGCCAGAAGTCCGGTAGGAAAAACGCGATGAAAACGCCGATGAAGAAAAGGAAGATGACATTGTCTTTGACGAAATAAGCTATCGTCAATCCGGTGATGGCAGGCAGAATCAGCCTGGCCCCCACAAATACGTCGGCGTGAAATGGCTTTCGGTATCCAGCGAGCGAAAGGCGATGCGCGATTTCCGGATTCGGGCCTCCGCCGAACAGCTTCCGTACCCATGTCAGTGGCTTAAGGGCTATTTCCAGCTTGCTGGCGGGACGCAGGTCGGTCTCCCCGGCTGCCGCGCTGTGGTACGCCTCACTCGTCACCTCTGCCAGGAGGGTGCGTTGATGGGCCGGCTTCCCAAGCAGGAGGATGACGACGAAGAAAATACCTGCCAAGCCGACGCCAATCCCGATCATGACGAGAAGGAGATTCATTTCTTCAAACTTTGATGTCCACGATCTTTCTGATGATGAAAATTCCGAGCGTCATTAAGACGAGACCCGCATAAACGATGTGCAATCCCATGGGGTCTGTCAGCAGTTTCTTTTCGTACTTTGGGTTTACCAGGCCGATCAAGAAAAACATAACGAAAGGCAGCGCGCAAAGGATCCAGCCGCTCACTCGCCCTTGCGCAGTGTAAATGCGTAGCTGTCCTCTGAGCCGCATGCGTTCCCTCATGATGAAGGCGGTCTTATCCAGGATCTCAGCAAGGTTGCCCCCCGTCTCGTTCTGTACAAGAATGGCCGTGACAAGGAAGCGGACATCGTCGATGGGAACCCGTCGAGCAAGATTGAGGATCGCTTCCCGCAACGGCAGTCCGAGGTTCTGCTCTTCATAAACGATGCGAAATTCGGAAGCGACCGGTTCCGCGCTTTCTTGAGCGACCATCTCGATCATTGAGGAGACGGCATGACCGGCTCTCAGAGCCCGTGACATCAAGTCAATGGCTTCGGGGAGGATTTGCTCAAAACGCTGGAATCGCATTGCCCGCTTCGCAAAAAGGTAAATGTAGGGCGTGGAACCCAACACAATGCCCGCCAGCGCGGCCAGGATGAGGGAGTTCACAAATACGAAGGCCACCCACGCCATGATGATGGCGGCCACTAGCGACCCCAGCAGGACCGTGGCCACGGTCCAAGTTAGGCCAGCTTGGGTGATGAGAAGACGCAATTCGGCAGCGCCCGGAAGGCCTTGAAGAAGCTCGTTCAGCCAGGGAATCGAACTCAGCTCCTCCCGCTTCAAAATCGTGGACCCTTCGGCATCCACCTTATAGAGCATCCCGATGCTCGACAGGTGGCGCTGAACATCCGCTTCCGTCCTGGTGGGTCGCAGGACCACGACCAGAACACCAAAGGTCAGCAGGAGAAGCAGTCCGAACAGGATCAAGGGAGACATCGCAAATCCTCAAGCGGCCTAGACTTCAACCACATTTTCGAACAAACCCGCCGGCATGTTGATGCCGGAGGCCTTGAGTTTCTCAGCGAATTTTGGCCGAATGCCGGTCGCCACAAACTGGCCCAGCACGCGCCCGCTGGGCGCGATGCCTTTCTTTTCAAAGACGAAGATATCCTGCATGCTCACCACATCCTCGTCCATGCCGGTGATTTCTGTCATATGGGTAACCCTTCGCGTACCGTCGCTCATGCGCGTCAACTGCACGACGATGGCGATGGCGGAGGCGATTTGCTGCCGCACAGCGCGTTCCGGCAGATTCAAGTTGGCCATCAGCGCCATGGTTTCCAGGCGCGAGATGGCGTCGCGCGGGCTGTTCGTATGGACCGTAGTCATTGACCCATCGTGCCCCGTGTTCATGGCTTGGAGCATGTCAAGCGCCTCTTCGCCGCGAACCTCGCCCACGATAATTCTGTCGGGGCGCATCCGCAAGCTGTTGATCACCAGTTGCCGTTGCTTGACCGAACCCTTTCCTTCGACGTTGGGGGGGCGGCATTCCAGCCGGACGACGTGGCGCTGCTTCAATTGCAATTCTGCCGAATCTTCGATGGTGATGATTCTTTCTCGGTCAGAGATATAACCCGAAAGGACGTTGAGGAGAGTCGTCTTCCCGGCGCCGGTTCCTCCCGAGATGAGGATGCTCAATCGGGCCTTCACCGCTCCCTTAAGAATCTCCAGCATGGGCGGAGTCAAGGTTCGGTTAGCCAGGAGGTCCTCGACCGTGAGCGGGACGGTACCGAATCGCCGGATGGACAGCATCGGGCCGTCAACTGCCAAAGGCGGAATAATGACGTTGACTCTTGATCCATCGGCGAGACGGGCATCTACCATGGGGGAAGATTCATCCACGCGGCGACCCACCGCGGCGACAATCTTCTCGATGATGTGCATGAGATGCGCATCATCCTTAAACATCACGCCCGTCTCCTCAAGAACTCCCGCCCGCTCGACGTACACCTGCTTGTGCGAGTTGACTAGGATATCGTTTATGGTCGGGTCCTGCAGCAGGGGCTCCAGCGGGCCCAGACCGAACACTTCGTCGAGCACCTCGCGGGACAGCTTCTCGCGTTCCGGCGCGCTCATCGGCACGTCGAGATCCACGACCAGGTCTTGAATGACGGAAAAGACCTGTCCACGAATTCGCCCGTCGCGCATCGAGGCGATTCGCTCCAGATCCACCTTGTTCAGCAGGTCTCGATGGACCGAAGATTTCAGCTCCTGGTAGGCCTTGAAGCTGAGGCCTGCCATCTTCGCCTCTTCGGCCCCTGAGGGTGTCCCGCTGCTACCTGAAAAGAGTCCCATCGTCCCCCTCGCCCCAAGCCCGACGAAGCGCTACCTTGGGTCGGCCTTTCCTAAGTTCCGAAAAGGTTCAACAAGCCCTTGCTAGGCTTCTTGCTTGTCTTAAGATCCGGCGAACCCAGCAGACCCTTTGCCCATGGCAGCAGACATCGGACCACTTCGGAATTCTCCAAGTGAGCGGAGGGGTCGCCGGCATTGATGGTCCGGATCACTTGGTGGTACTGATTGGGTATCTTCCAGTAGATCTTCTTTCGAATGGCTTTTTCGATCTCCTCTTCGCCGATCGTATCTTTCTTGCTATGGCGGTTGACAACCACCTGGACTTTGTCCTGCGCGAATTCGTTCCGCGCAAGAAAGCTCAAAATTCGCGCGACGTTCCGCAAGGCGGGAACTTCGGGAGTGGTTACCAAGTAAAGAAAGTCTGAGCGGCGAATCGCTTCGACGTTCTGAGCATTTAGACCCGGAGCGCAATCGAGCAAGACGAACTCATACTGGGTGCGGATAAAGTCGATCACCTGCCCGACCGCTTCCGGAATCAGGCGTCGCTCCGGCTCATTGAGCTCGGGAGATGGAAGTAAATCCAAGCCCGTAGAATGGTGGACGACATATCCCCCCAACAACTCCCGGTCCAAACGGTCCACGCTTTCCACGAGGTCATAGAAGTGGTATTGGTACTTCGTCAGGCCAAGAAAGAGCGCGGCCTCGCCACAGGTGCGATGAAGGTCAACAAGCAGCGCGCGCCGCCCCAAAGGCTTAGCGAGCAATGCGCCTAGATGGGTTGCGACCGTCGTTACGCCGGATCCCCCCTTGGCGCCGAGGAAGGTCAAAATCCTCCCTGAAAACTGGTCCTTCTTTTCCTTCTTGCGACCTCCTACCCGTGCCACCGCCTCCAGCAACTTCTCCTGGTCAACAGGCTTAACAATGTATTCGCTGCAGCCGCACCGCATGGCCTGGATGATTAAGTCGGGTTGTGAATTCCTGGAAAGAGCGAATATCGCCGTGTTCCGCAACTTCTCTTGGATGCGTTCGGCCGTGAGGGTCGCGCTCACCCGGTCCCGGTCGAAATCAATTAAGCAAACGTCCGGGCCTGGCTCCTGCATCCAGGAAAGGTTTGGGCCTTCATCGGCCAGGTAACTCTGCAGTTCAGCATGTAGCCGAAGGAACGGCGTTCGGCGAACAAAATCCCGGAGTTCGTTGACCGCCTCGGGATCGAGACAAATCGAAACCAGGGCGATGGGTTCTGCCGGCGGCGCCCCACCTGTAACGGATGTGTTCGATGTTTCCTTGGTACCCATTTTCATGGCTTCTTTTGAGAACTCTTTGACCGTGACGGCGGCTGCGATTCCTTGTGGCCGGGCAAGGTCCGGTCGTATGTTTGCTTCTTCAGGAACGGCACCGGGGCCTTGGGAACCGAGGATGCCATTTGCTGTCCGGTTTTTACGGGGTTGGCGATGTAGGGTGTGACCAGAACGAAGAGCTCCGTGCGATCCTTGTTAATGTTCCTTGACCTGAAGAGTTGCCCCAAAATGGGGATATCACCAATCCCGGGAATCTTGCTGAGCTGGACCGTCGCCGTTTGATCGAGAAGTCCCGCAATGCCAAACGACTGCCCATTGCGCAACTCGATTTCTGTCTCAGCCCGGCGCGTGGAAAACGCCGGAATGGTGAAACCCGCCAGGGTGATCGCATTGCTGTAATCGAGCGTGCTGACCTCCGGCGCAACCTCGAGCCGAATAACGTCATGGGGCAGGATGTGCCCGACAAATTGAAGCTGAACGCCATAGGGATGAAACTGGATCGTCACTGCTCCGACGTTCACCCCGCCCTGCACGATCGGGTAGGGGAACTCGCCCCCTGCCAGGAAGCTGGCTTTTGCGCCGTCCAACGCAAGCAGATTAGGCTCGGCCAAGATTTGCAAAACATTTTTCTGCTCAAGGTTCTCGATAGTGGCACCGAGGTGGATGTCGGGGCGAAACAGAAAGATATTCAGTAAATTCGTCAGGCCGAACGTCGTGGTGGTTGACCTCGAACTGGGCGCCGGTTGGGTGAGGGTGTCATTCAGATTGAGAGGGCTTCCACTGCTACCCGCGATGGGACCAAATTCCTGGGTTGAGACCGTTCCGATGGTATTCGTTGCGCCCGTGCTGAAAATATTGATCCCCAACTGGCGCAGCTTGGTGCGGTCGATTTCGATAAACCGAACCTTCAGGAGGATCTGCCGTTGCAGTGGCTGCGCAATCGCAAGCGAATTCACAATGTCCTTCGAGTAAACGCCAGCCATCTTGGTAAGGTCATTCACCACGGGTTGCCCTTCAACCGTTCCACTGAGGATGATCCGGCCTTCGTCGGCCTGCGCCTGAATTGAACTGTTGGGATAAGCCTCCTCGATCGCGTCGCGCAATCCCGTAAGGTCCACATCCACGCGCACATCCAGCATGCGCGTGTAGCCCGCTTCATCCCAAAGAACCAGGCTGCTTTCCCCAGCCGCCAGTCCTTCCACCACAACCTGCGTGGGGCTTGTCGGCATAGCGTCGATGACCGTGGGGTTGCTCACTAGAACGCGCTTCAGGCGGGATTGCAGGTTAATGATGACGGACCTGCCCACTAGAACGTGAACCGGTTGAGCCTCTGGAGTCACCGAGGATTTCTGCGCAAAGCCCGTGGAGAAGGACGCCAAGACGGCCACCGTCATGGCAAGGGGTATTTTCGGATTGAAGAAGGGTTGTTTTTTCATGGGTTGCTGAGATTTCTCCCGCTGGAAGTTCCGGCCGGGAATTTTTCTTCCGAGCGCGATTTCCCTTGAATAACTTCAATGACATACACCTTTGGTTTTGGCGGTGGCGCAGGGCGCGCGCGCCTTCGCGCCGGGTAGTAATGTATTCCCGAAGCCGGCGGCCGCACCGGCCTTGCGGCGCTAATCAATTCGTTGAGGGTCGTCGGTTCGACGGGCGTCTTTTTCTGATCGTTGCCATTGCGCAGCACAAATTGGATGGTGCCGCGCTGGCTCGCTAGCAGGAGTTTTTGTGAATCTTGCGGATTCAGGAGCAATGTCACTACGTTAACCACCTGGGGCTTCCCCTGAGGATCGGGCTCGATTCGCTCTCCCTCGGTCAAAACCTGTACGTCCTGCAAAATGGTTTCAGTGAGTGGCTGGGGATTCCCAGGAAGGTTGAAGGTGCCAAGCACATCAACGTGCGAGCCAGGAAAAAGGAATCCCGCAACCCCGACAATTTCGTTCGACGGAACCGAAACGGCGCGCATTCCCGGGGGAATCTTGACGGAAAGGCCAATTCCGGAGCCTGGTTCGGCCAAGTCTCGCGCCATGATGGGCTCTCCCGCGCCCATCGGATACATCAAAGGATGGCCCACAACATCCTGAACCTTGGAGAAAGATCCCGTGAGAGGAACTTTCGCCGGCCATTGAATCAGTTGCACGTCAGTTGGGAGCAGACCGATTCCGGCGGGTAAGGCCTTTGCCGCAGCGACGATCTCGACCATCTGGGGGCGAGCGGCATTCGCGCTTAGCCTTCGATAGACGAAGTAGGTGATACCCGCCGCAAGAGCGATCGCCACAACCAATGCCAACGCGATCCTTTTAGTGTCCGTAAATCACCCCCGATGGATGGGTTGAGGAGATGAGAACGTAGAGTGTGCCGATCGCAATCGCCAGCCCGTAAGGCAGGCGAATCGTTCCCTGCTCCCGCAAATTGAGTTTGGGATGGGTGCGCATGCCGGAGGTTATATGAAACCAAAGCAGCGAGCCCACATTTCGCAGCGTGCTGAATATCCGCTTATAGAAGACCATATAGACCATCGCGAGGATGGCGCCAGCCACAGCGGTCGCGAGGACCACCGACATTGTCCGGTCAAGGCCCACCCAGGCGCTCACCGCAGCCATCAGCTTGACGTCCCCGGCTCCTAAGCCACGCACGAGGAAGAACAGAAAAAAAATCCCTGTTCCCAAACCCATTCCAGCTACCCCGCTCTTAAGATCGCCCCACCCGCCCAGCACGAATCGAAGCAGCAAGGCAATTCCGATTCCCGAGTAAGTCAGCCAATTGGGGATGCGGTGCGAACGAAGATCCATTACCGCGCCAGTAATAGCACAAACTGAAGCGCCGAGCAAGCAGTACATTCCGAAATTCTTCTCGAAGGGCATTGCAGGTAGATTCACCCCGTGGCCCGGAGACTCATTAGGGTGAGAAATGGCCCTTTACAGAACCAGTCCTGGACGCCAACCTCGAACCCAGGACGACGGAGTAGAGCTTATGCTGCTTTGCGGCTTCCTAACCCACCCTCCGAGCGACAGCCACTCCGTCACGCTCCAACCTTCCTTGGTGAATAGGCCGGGCCGTTCTGATGGCTTTCACCCGTGTGGTTACGCCCCAGGCGCGCGTGGCCCGGCCAGTTCACATTTCTTAGGCGGTCACGGCTGCCGCCCCTTCAGCGCAGCCGTTCGGCGCAGGCACTCACAGAGAATCACCAGCGCGCCAACCCATGCGGCTACTTGACGTAAGTAGCGAGGATTGTTCCGACCTGACTAAACGCGCTGTTGATCGAGGATGCTAGGCTGCTCATTCCGGCCGTGGCGGCGAAAGCAACCAGAGCAATCAGCAGCACGTACTCGACCAGGCCCTGGCCTTCCTCCTCACGGTGCAACCGAGCGACTGTACGCAGAACTGAGCCCATCATATGGAAATTCCTCCAAGTGGTGAATTTGGTTCAAATATTTCCCGGCCCAACCCATGGACTGCCTGGAAACGTGAACGCAGAGTGTGAAGCACGTCCGTGTCCAAAGAGAAGGAACTTCACAGTTTTTTCTAAACGAAGGTAACGTGCAATTTATCAATGAATTGCGTCGCCCTCGGGACAAGGGACTTGGGCCTCATCCCATTCATCCCACACATCTCATCCACGGCCATTGAAGCAGGTTAACAGGCTCATTGCTCGAATCTGATAACTTTTGGAAACAGCGCATCTCGGTTAATAGCTGCTTGATATGTCTGTTCCGTCGCCATCCCCTTATTGTGATTTTGAGGTTAATCAGAATTATTGCGGGTTGAACGACTTCGACTCTTAGGGTATGGGTCGGAGCATGGTAATCCATTGCGTGCCATAAATTCATAGCGCCAGCTATCTCCGGC
>JAKAWO010000356.1 GCA_021827255.1 Acidobacteriota bacterium
CTATACGTATGTGCGCACGTTCGGGCGGCGGAGGGCGCCCATCGGTCGCCTCCGCCGGGCTATTTATCGCCCCGTTCGCCGTCCAGGGTTTGGATTCGGCGGCCCGATTTTCAGGCCAGGACCGCTCGCGGCCCGCAACCGATTTCCGGGAGCGCCGGTTCGGCAGAAACGCAAGAAGGAGCTGGGGGGCATCAACGAGAATTATGGGCGCGAACTGATGGAGCTGCACACGCTGGGCGTCAACGGCGGGTACACGCAACAGGATGTGATCGAGGTGGCGCGCTGCTTAACGGGTTGGACGATTCGGCGGCCGCAACGGGGTGGCGGATTTTTCTTCAATCCCCGCATGCACGATTACGGGCCGAAGGTTGTGCTGGGCCACAAGATTCCGGCCGGACACGGGATGTCGGACGGTCTCAAGGTGCTGCACATCTTGGCGACCAGTCCCGCCACGGCGCGCCATATCTCCTATGAACTCTGCCAGCATTTCATCGCTGATGATCCGCCGCAATCGGTGGTGGACCGAGCGGCGTCCACGTGGATGAAAACGAACGGCAACATCCGCGCCGTGCTGAAGACGATTCTGACTTCCCCTGAGTTCTACTCGCAGGCGGCGTATCGCGCCAAAGTCAAGTCGCCGTTTGAAATGATGGCGAGCGCCCTGCGGGCTCTAGGGTCTCAGACCAACGCCGGATTGCTCATGTTACAGGCTCTGGCGCGGATGGGGGAACCGATGTTCCAGTATGAGGCTCCCTCGGGCTATTACGATCTGGCCACCACCTGGGTCAACTCAGGAGCCTTGCTGGCGCGGATGAACTTTGCCATGTTGCTGGCCGCGAACCGCATCCCGGGGACCGAGGTCAATGTGAGGGCTCTCGCGCCCGAAGCGAACACCGCTTCATCGGAAACTCTGGTGAACGAAATCTCGAGTAACTTACTGGGCGCTCCGCCCTCCGCGTCCACTCGGCGCGTCATCCTCCATCAGTTAGAAGCCGAATCTTCTGGCGACGTTCCCGGCGGCCGCCGCTGGGGCAAGCCCGCTGAATTAGCGACGATCGCCGGCCTGCTGCTCGGCTCCCCGGAATTTCAACGGCGTTGAAGAGAAGCGCGGACATTCATCCAAATCATAGCGAGGTGACTGATGCCTTTAACTCGTCGGTATTTTCTGAAGTCCGCCGGTCTTAGCTTGTTCGGCGTGGGCTTTGTTCCCAGCTTTTTGAGACGAACGGCTTTCGCGATGGATCACAAAATTGGCGGTGGCCGGAAGGTTCTAATCGCTATTTTTCAGCGCGGCGCGGTGGACGGGCTCAATATGGTGATTCCTTATGGGGAACAGAGCTACTATCACATGCGGCCCACGATTGCGATTCCCCGGCCGTCGTCGAACGGGGCGGGAGACGCCAGCCGCGCCGGGATTGATCTGGACGGGTTCTTTGCGTTTCACCCCAGCCTGGCGCCGCTCCAGCCGCTCTTTAAGTCAAAGCAACTGGCGGTCATTCACGCGGCGGGGTCGCCCTCGAACTCGCGTTCTCACTTTGACGCGCAAGATTACATGGAGACCGCGACCCCGGACAACAAATCCACAAATACCGGATGGTTGAACCGGTATCTGCTCGCCAATCCGGAGGCGGAGTCCACTCCCTTTCGCGCCGTGGCGATTGACCCGCGGATGCCGATGACGCTGCAAGGGGCAGCGCGAGCCTTCGTGGTCAACGATCTGAGAGCCTACCGCTTGATGGGCAGGCCAACGATTCCGGTGACGCCGGCGGGAGAAGAAAATGCCTTTCGCGAGATGTACGCTTCGACCCAAGACCCGCTGCTGCGCAGCAACGCCCATGAGACCTTTGCCGCAATTAGAACGCTGAAGAGTATCGGTGTGGAAAAATATCAGCCCGCCCACGGCGCCATCTATCCCAAAGGGCAGCTCGGCCACAGTCTGCGACAGATCGCCCAATTGATCAAAGCCGATGTCGGTCTGGAAGTGGCCTTCGCCGATGTCGGCGGCTGGGATAATCACGTCAACGAAGGGGGCGTGGACGGCCAGATGGCCGCGAACCTCCGCCAGTTTGGCAGCGCGCTCGCCGCCTTCTCGAAGGATATGGGAGACCGGATGGCCAACGTCGTGGTCATGACGATGTCGGAGTTCGGCCGCACAGCGCGCGAAAACGGCAACCGTGGCACCGACCACGGACATGCGAACGCCATGCTGGTGATGGGCGGGCCCGTCAAGGGCGGCAAGGTTTATGGAAAATGGCCAGGTTTGAAGCCAGGCGAGTTGAACCAGGACCGCGACTTGGCGCTCACCACCGATTTCCGTGATGTTTTCGCCGAGGCGGTTGTACGCCACTTGGGCGCCCGCAAAACCTCGGTCATCTTCCCGGGATTTCAGGTTTCGCCGGAACGCTTTCGCGGCTTCCTGGGATAGCCACTGCCGCGAAGCGATTCCAGTCTGTGCGCATGACACTTCGGAGGCTCAGCCTCGCGCGAGGTCCTCCGAGGTCAGCGGGCAGCTCACCCTGGCGGAGACTCGCGGCCTGTGTGCTGCCGCAAACGCGCTTGCAACTCCACTCTTTGTCCCGCCAAACGTTGCCTCCCAATTGAGCTGAGGCTGCCCCGAGCTGCGGCGTCGGCTAGTCGCTTTGCGTGAGCGCCTTGCAACGCTTTCCCCATCTCTCGCCGGTCAAAATAGGTTTATCCGCTTGCGCGACGCCGGGATAGCGAGGAAGACGCCCGAAGCCTTCTTGAGGGCCCACCCTCCAGGCTCGGC
>JAKAWO010000357.1 GCA_021827255.1 Acidobacteriota bacterium
AGTGTCCTGAGTCTTAAGAAAGGTGAATAATTCCTGGCCGCCCGCCCGCAATTCCTTTGCGGTCTTAGCGCCTTTGCGTGAAACAGGCTTTTTAGTTATTCAGCGAACTTCTGACTCAGGACACCAGGATGATTCATCCCTCCGCCGTGGTCGGGTCAATCATGGCTTTAACTTCCGAGATGCGATTTGCAGGAAAGCCGCCTTGCCTCGCGTGCTCCTTAATCATCTCTGCGTTCGGGGCGATATAGACGCAATAAACCTTGTCATCCGTCACATAGCTTTCCACCCACTGAATTTGCGGCCCAAGTTTGATCAGGACGCCGCACGATTGCTGCGAAATGGCTTGAAGGTCTTGAGGGGAAAGTTTGCCCGCCCCGGGAATCTCCCGTTCGATAATGTATTTCGGCATCGTTGTCACCCCTTCTTGGAGACGAGATTTGCTCGACCGAGCAGTAGGCTGCGCTGACGACTAAAATGCCACAAGCTCCCGCGCCACGCGAACGATATCCGCTGGCTGAGGCAGCACGGCGTCTTCCAGAATGGGATGATAGGGAATATAGACGTCCTTTCCGGCCAGGCGCTTGACCGGAGCGTCCAGGAATTCGAAGAGTTCGTCCGCGATGCGAGCCGCGATTTCCGCGCCGTAGCCCCAGGAAACGCAGTCTTCGTGCAAAACCAGTGCGCGGCTGGTCTTCTTGACCGAGGCTGAAATCAGCTCCCAGTCGTAAGGCTGGAGCGAGCGCAGATCGAGAATTTCAGCCTGAATGCCCGCCGCTTCCAGTTGCTTCGCGGCCTCGACGGAGCGAACCACCAGCGAGCCGTAAGTCACCATCGTGAGGTCGCTCCCTTCCCGAACCAGCTTGGCTTTCCCAAAGGGAATCATGTAATCCGGGCCAGGATAAGGGCTGCGATTGTGGGTTTGGCGGTAAAGGTGTTTGGGCTCGAGAAACAGCACCGGATCGTCCGAGCGGATGGCCGTGCGCAACAGGCCATTGGCGTCGAGCGCGGTCGAGGGCATGACCACGCGCCAGCCGGGCAAGTGCGTGAAGATGGATTCGCCCGACTGGCTGTGATAAATCGCGCCGCCGGCCAGATAGCCTCCGATCGGCGCGCGCACGACCATCGGGCAGGAGAATTCGTTGTACGACCGCCAGCGCAGGGTGGGAATCTCATCCCGCATCTGCATCACCGCCGGCCAGATGTAATCGAAGAATTGAATTTCGGCCACCGGCTTCAGCCCGCGCGTCGCCAGGCCCATCGCTCGGCCCACAATGCCCGCTTCAGCCAGCGACGTGTTGTAGCAGCGCGCGCTGCCAAACTGCCGCTGCAGGCCGTGCGTCACCTTGAAAACTCCGCCTTTGCCTTTCACCTTGGGGAGCTCGTCCTCGTGGCTGCAATCGGCGACGTCCTCGCCGAAAACCACCACGCGCGGATCGCGCGCCATCTCATCCCGCAGGCAGGCGTTGATCAGATCCACCATGGTGCGAGGCTCGCCGTGAAACTTGGGTGGATGGTCAAACTGCTCGGAGGTTGGGTCCACGGTCGGCGAGTAAAGATAGAGCATGATCATTTCGGGCTCGGGCGGCGGAGCTTCAAGGGCCTGGTCGGCGGCCTGGCGGATTTCATGGTCCACTTCGGCCTCAAGGTGCTTCAGCTCCTTTTCGGTGAGAAGGCCCTGAGCCAGAAGATAATGCGCCAGGCGCGCCAGCGGGTCGCGCTTCGCCTCTTCTTGTCGGACGGCTTCCGATTTGTAGAGCCGCTCCTCGTCGGAGAGCGAGTGGGAGTATGGCCGGATGACGTGGGCATGAAGCAGCGCCGGGCCTCGGCGCTCGCGCGCCTGCGCGATAGCCTGGCCCGCCGCCTCGTAGCTTTCCAGGAAATCCGTGCCGTCGCACTCCAAGGTCAAAAGGTTCGGAAAGTCTCGCACCAGCCGCGAGATGCTGCCGCCCGCGGTCTGAACGTCCACCGGAACGGAAATGGCGTAGCCGTTATCCTCGACCACATAGACGACGGGAAGCTTCCGCCCGCAAGCCCAGTTGAGCGATTCCCAGAACTCGCCTTCGCTGGTCGCCCCGTCGCCCAGCGAAACGTAAGTGACCTCGTCGGCATGGAAGCTCCGCGCCAGCTCCGCCGCTTCGCGCGCCAGCGAAAAATATCGGCTCGACTCCGCCGAGCCGACGGCCTGCTGAATCTGCGTTCCCGTGGGGCTGGAGCCGGAAACGATGTGCAGCGCCTTCGACGACCAATGCGAGGGCATTTGCCGCCCCGCCGAGCAAGGATCGTCCTTTGAGCCCACCGCGCCCAGCAACATCTGAAGCGGCGTCATGCCGAGTTGCAAGCCCAAGGCGCGGTCGCGGTAATAGGGATAAAACCAGTCGTAGCCGGGCCGCAAGTGCAGCCCCGAGGCCACGTTGATGCACTCATGGCCCGCCCCGCTGATCTGGAAGAACGTCCGGTTCTGCCGTTTGAGCTGGATTTCCTTGTCATCCAGACGCCGCGACAGAAGCATCGTCCGGTAAGCGCCGACCAGCGGCGCCTTGGAGATGTTCGGCCTTTTACAGACTGAGGTTGTCGTCGCCATGCGTCCTCGCGCGTCGGAAGGAAAAACAGTTGGGGTTGGGCCGGCGGAAGAGCATCGCACTACGTTCCCTGACGCATTATTGAATTGTCCGCCGCTAATGTCAACCGCAAATCAGGGCGGCATCCACGGATCCACTGTCCGGCCAACGGCCCTAAGCGGGCGGTTTGTTTCACGAGGCGTT